>JBEIDZ010000015.1:0-15977 GCA_040383215.1 Paracoccaceae bacterium
AATCCCGCCACCCGCGACTGACGATATCAGGTCATCCCCCACCGCGACCGCGCCCGTGGCCACCAGATGCCCCATCACCCCGCGGATCAGCCGGACCGACCCGAAGGCCCCGCCCCGCCCGCCATAGACCTCGGCGATCCGCCGGATCATCCGCAAATTCGCCGCCAACGCCGTCACCACATCCGCCAGCGCCAGCGGCACGAAGGCCGTCACCACCGCCACCGCCCGCGCCGCCGCCTCCACCTCGCGCTCCGCCGCCCGGTCCAGCGGGCCAAGCACCTCGGTCGCGGCCAGCGCCAGCAGCCCGTCCGCATCGAAGACCTCTGCCTGCCGCTCGGCCAGCCGCGCGCGCCCCCATTCCGTCTCGGGCCGGTTTGCATAAAGCCGCTCGATCCGCGTCACGACCGCGCGCGCACCGGCCAGGTCATCCGCAGCCAGCGCCCGCTCCGCCTCCCGCTGGATCGCGTCAAGCCGCGCCAGCCGCGCCAGCGCCGCGATCTCGCGCAGCGCCAGCGCAAGCGCGACCGCCACAAGCCCCGCCACCAGCACGACCGCGACCCAGCCAAGCACCGGGACAGAAGCCAGAAGCCCCGTCACCCAGTTCCAGGCCGCCACCCCGAGCACGAGCGAGAAGAGCGCGCCCGCCAGCCGCCAGAACCACCGCCCGAGCCGCGAAGGCGGCCGCGCGGCCATCGCCACCGCCGCCTGAAACGCCGTGGCCCGGTCGGCCAGCCCGGTCTCGGGAACGGCCGGCGCCGCATCCGGCGCAGCCGCCGCCTCGCCCTCGAGGTCGATGACGACCGGTCCCTTCACAGCCGGTCCCCGATCAGGAACTCCGCCGCCTTGTCAAGCCGGATATGCGGCGGTCCCTCGCCCGGCTTCAGGCTCAGCCGCGCAGGGGCAAAGCGCATCACGGCAAAATCGCCGTCAAGCCACCGCTCCGCGCCCTCCCGCGCCGGCGACAGAAGATGCGCGGGGTCCTCGGGCAGCCGTCCCGGCCAGAACGCCGCCTGCGTCCCGGTGTCGAGCCTGCGGCCCCGCACCACCGGCAGATCCTCGCCCTCGTGGCGAATGATGTCCTCCACCGTCGCCCGCAGCCCGGCGATGCTCATCGCCTCGGTCCGCGCCCCCGCGAAATCCGCCCGGTCCTTCGCCTCCCGCAACAGGGCCGCCGTGATCGCCGTCAGCTGCGGATGCTGGACATGATGCAGGTGATCGGCCTTGGTCGCGGCAAAAAGGATGCGCTCCACCCGCCGCCCCCCCAGAAGCCGCGCCAGCCACGCATTCCGCCCCGGGCGAAACACGGCAAGGATCTCGGCCATCGCCGTCCGCATGTCCTCGACCGCGCGCGGACCGGCATGGATCGCGCCCAGCACGTCCACCAGCACCACCTGCCGGTCGATCCGGGCAAAGTGATCGCGGAAGAAGGGCATCACCACCAGCCGCTTGTAGGATTCGAACCGCCGCGCGAATTCGCGCCAGAGGCTGCCCCGGGGCGCGCCCGCATCGGGCGGCAGCGGCGCAAAGGTCAGCACCGGCGACCCCGCGAGGTCCCCCGGCAGCAGGAACCGACCCGGCGAACAGTCCGAAAACCCCGCCGCCTTCGCCTCGGCCAATCCCTCCGCCCAGGCCGCGGCAAGACCGCGCGCCACCACCTCGTCAAAGCCTGCCCGCCCGTCGGCCGCGGCCAGCGCCGCCCGGAAGGCCCCTCCCCCGGGCCGCCCCTCCGCCCGCGCCAGCACATCGGCAGACCATCCGGCATAGGTCTTGTCCAGAAGACCAAGGTCGAGCAGCCACTCCCCGGGATAGTCCACGATGTCCAGATGCAGGGTCCTCAGCCCCTGCAACCCGGCAAGCATGCCCCGCGGCGCAACCTTCAGCGACAGCCGCAGCTCGCTCACCGCCCGCGTCCCCTCGGGCCAGGAGGGTTCCGCCGCCGTCAGCCGCGCCATGTGGCTCTCGAAATCGAAGCGCGCCACCGTGTCATCGGGCTGCGGCTGAAGCCAGGCCGACCGGATCGCCCCGCTCGCCGCCGCGCGCAGCTGCGGCATCCGCCCCCGGTCCATCAGGTTTGCGACCAACCCGGTGATGAAGACAGTCTTGCCCGCCCGGCTCAGCCCGGTCACGCCCAGCCGGATCGCGGGCTCGGCAAAGGGCGCGGTCACGCTCTCGACCACGGTCTCGACCCCGCGCGCGATGCCCTCCGCGATGGTACCGATGACCACGCCCGCCGCCCCCTTCCGTCCTGCGCCGCCAGAGATACGCCAACCGCCGGCGGATGTGTAGCCCGCCCCCTCGCCCGGTGGCCCAGGCCCTCTTGACCGCCCGGCCCCTCAAGGCTAGCGGCCCATCCCATGCCCCGCTATGCGCTCCGCATCGAATACCACGGCGGCCCCTTCGCCGGCTGGCAGCGCCAGGAGGGTCTTCCCACCGTGCAGGGCACCCTCGAAGAGGCCCTCCGCGCGCTCGACCCCGGCCCCCATGGCGTCGCCGCGGCGGGCCGCACCGATGCCGGCGTGCCTGCGACCGGCCAGGTCGCCCATGCCGACCTTGCCCGCGACTGGGACCCCTTCCGCCTGATGGGCGCGCTCAACCACCACCTGCGCCCCGCGCCTGTCGCGGTCACCACCTGCGCCGCCGTGCCCGCCCACTGGCACGCCCGTTTCTCGACTATCGAACGGCGCTACCTCTACCGCCTGATCGCTCGCCGCGCCCCCCTCACGCTCGATGCCGGGCTCGCCTGGCGCGTACCCCACGCGCTCGCCCTGGCGCCGATGCAGGATGCCGCGCGCCATCTGCTCGGCCGCCACGACTTCACCACCTTCCGCGCCGCCGAATGCCAGGCCAAAAGCCCCCTGCGCACGCTCGACGCGGCGACCGTGACCGCCCTTCCCTGCCCCGGCGGGACGGAATTCCGCTTCGCCTTCCGCGCCCGCTCCTTCCTGCACAGCCAGGTGCGCAGCATGGTCGGAAGCCTCGAACGCGTCGGCGCCGGCGCCTGGACGCCCGACGACCTTGCCCGCGCGCTCGCCGCGCGCGACCGCGCCGCCTGCGGTCCGGTCTGCCCGCCCGACGGTCTCGCGCTCACCGGCGTCGGCTACCCCGCGGACCCCTTCGCCGTCTGAGACAGCGCTCCCGGTCCGTCACCCGGCATACTGACCGTTTGCACCGCGCGCGGCAGTCGTTAATGTCTTCCAAAGACTCGATGGCCGCTGCCCGCCCATCCCATGCGCGAGGGACCCCGTGATCCGCCGTCTGACCGTCGCTGCCGCGTTCGGCCTCCTCACAGCCCTGCCGGTCGCCGCGCAGCAGGTCACCCTCACCCTCCCGCCCGAGGCGGCCAAGCTGCGCGACACCGTGACCCAAAACGCGCAGTCTTACCGCCTGGCCAAAGACGGCAAGCCCCATCCTCCCGCCGACATGATCGCCGCCGCCCGCGCCGATTATCTGCGCATCCTCACCGCGCTCTACGGTGCCGGCCATTACGGCCCCGACATCTCCATCCTGATCGACGGGCGCGAGGCGTCCACGCTCGGCCCTCTCGACGCGCCCGACCGGATCGGCAGCATCGCCATCACCGTCGATCCCGGCCCGCGCTTCACCTTCGGCCAGACCTCGGTCGCCCCGCTCGCCCCCGCCACCGCGCTTCCCCACGCCTTCCGCCGGGGCGAGGTCGCCTCGGCCGATGTCATCGGCGATGCCGTGGATGCCGGCATCGACGCCTGGCGCGAAGCCGGCCATGCCAGGGCCGAACCCGGCGACCAGTCGATCACCGCGCGCCACCAGACCAGCATCCTCGATGTCGACATCGCCCTCGTCCCCGGCCCCCGGCTGACCTTCGGCGACATCGTGGTGACCGGGAACCAGGATGTGCGCAGTGACCGCATCCTCGCGATCTCGGGCCTGCGCCCCGGCCTGCAATATTCGCCCACCCATATCGACGATGCCCTGCGCCGCCTGCGCCGCTCGGGCACGTTCCAGACCATCTCGATCACCGAAGCCGAAGATCCCAATCCCGACGGCACGCTCGACCTCGAACTCCTCGCCGTCGAAATGCCCAAGCGCCGCATCGGCTTCGGCATCGAATATTCGACGCTCGACGGCGCCTCCGTCAACGGCTTCTGGCTGCACCGCAACCTGCTCGGCGGGGCCGAAACCTTCCGCATCGAAGCCGAGGTCATCGGCCTTGACGGCCGCAGCGCCGCCCCCGATGCCGAGGTGACGCTCACCTTCACCCGCCCCGCGACCTTCGGCCCCGACACCGACCTGACCACCGAAGTCAGGGGCTTCCTGATCGACGAGCCCGACTTCACCTTCGACGGCTTCACGGCCGAGGCCGGTGTCATCCGCTATGCCCGCCCCGACCTGACCTACACGGCCGCGCTCGGCGTGCTCTATGCCCATGCCGCCACGCCCTTCGGCGACAGCGAGCTGCTGCTGCTCACCGCGCCGCTCTCCGCCCGACTCGACCGCCGCGACAATCCCCTCACCTCGCGCTCGGGCTTTTTCATCGATGTCGAGGCCACGCCCTTCCTCGGGATCGAGGAAAGCGACTCCGGCGCTCAGCTGATCATCGACGCCCGCCACTACCTGACCTTCGGCGAAAGGGTGACGCTCGCCAGCCGGGCCCAGCTCGGCTCCGTCCTCGCTGCCGCGATCGAACGGACGCCCTCCGACTTCCTCTTCTATTCCGGCGGCACCGATACCGTGCGCGGCCAGCCCTTCCGGTCGCTCGGCACCACTGTGCCCGTGCAAAACCCCGACGGGACCGTGACCCAGGAGGACTACGGCGGCAAATCCTTCCTCGGCGCTCAGCTCGAGGCGCGCGTGGCCGTCACCGACAGCATCGATGCCGTCGGCTTCGCCGACATCGGCATCGTCGACGCCACCCAGTTCCCGACCGAAGACGCCAACTGGCACGCCGGCGCCGGCGTCGGTGTCCGCTACAACACGCCGATCGGACCGATCCGCCTCGACATCGCCACACCCTTGGGCAATGGCGAGGATTTCAGCGCGGTGGAATTCTACTTCGGCATAGGACAGACCTTTTGACGATGCTCCACCGCCTCCTCCTTGCCTTGGCATTCCTCTGCCTGCCGCCCATGGCCAGGGCCCAAGCGCAGGACGACGCGGGCTTTCTCGCCCGGCAGATCGAATCCGCCCTCTCGGCCGAAGGCCAGGAGGTCCGCATCACCGGCTTCCGGGGCGCCCTGTCCTCGACCGCGACAATGACCGCGCTGACGGTTGCAGACGCCGAAGGGGTCTGGCTCAGGGCCGACGACATCCGCATGAACTGGAACCGTGCCGCCCTCCTCACGCGGCGGATCGAGATCCGCGAACTCTCGGTCGGTGCGATCACCATCCTGCGCCCGCCCGCCGCAGAGGAGAACGGCCCATCGCCCGAGGCCAGGCCCTTCGCGCTGCCAAAGCTGCCGGTCTCGGTCAACCTCGGCTCCCTCACCGTCGGCCGCATCACCATCGGTGCGCCGGTCCTGGGAACAGAGATCGCCCTTTCGCTTGCCGGAAACGTCACCCTGAACAGCGGCGCCCTGAACACCCGCCTTTCAGCAAGCCGGATTGACGGGCCGCAGGGCGATTATTCCCTGATCGCCGCCTACAACGAATCCTCCCGCGTGCTCAGCCTCGTGCTCAAGGCCGAAGAAGCTGCCGACGGGCTGATCGCAAACCTCGCGGGCCTGCCGGGCAAGCCCTCGCTCAGCGCCCAGATCGCCGGCTCGGGTCCGATCGACGACTATCGCGCCACCCTGCTTCTGGCCACCGACGGCACGACCCGCCTCACCGGCGAAGCCACGCTCGCCGCAACCCCCGGCGGCGGGCACGGCTTCGGCCTGCGCGCCCAGGGTGATGTCTCCTCCCTCGTCCTTCCCGACTATCGCGACTTCTTCGGCCCCCTCGTGCGCCTCGGCCTTGCCGGCGAAATCGGGGCCGACCGCAGCATCGACATCGCCACCCTCGCCCTCACCGCCCGCGCGCTCGACCTGACCGGCAATGCCCGCATCACCCCCGACGGCTGGCCCGAAAGGATCACGCTCGCCGGTCAGATCGGCCAGGCCGGGGGCCGCCCCGTCACGCTGCCCTTCGGCGGCGGCGACATCGCGGTCGGCCGCGTGATCCTCGACGTCGACTACGACGCCGCCGCCGGCGATGCCTGGCTCGGCACCTTCGGCATCACCGACCTTTCCATGCCCGCGCTCACCCTGCCCGACCTCGCGCTGACCGGCTCCGGCCGCATCACTCCCCGCCGCGGCGACACCCCCGGCAGCCTCACCGTCGATCTCGGCTATGCCGCCTCCAGTCTCGCACTTGCCGATCCCGCCCTCGCCCAGGCCATCGGCACGGACATCTCGGGCGAATTGCGCCTCTCCCGGGCCGCCGACGGGCCGGTCCGGATCGGCCTGCTGACCGTCGAAGGTCCGGGCATCGGGGTCGAAGCCGAAGGTACCATCGCCGGCGCCGCCGAGGATTTCCTCGCCCAGACCTCCGCCACCCTGCGCGCCGACGACCTGTCGCGCTTTTCCGCGCTGGCCGGCCGCCCGCTCGCCGGCGCGGCCGAATTTGCCGTCGTCTCCTCGGTCGAACCGCTCAACGGCATCTTCGACGCCATCGTGACCGGCACCACCCGCGACATCGCCCCCGGCCTGCCCCAGGCCGACGCGCTCCTCGCCGGCGAAGGTGCCCTCACCCTCGCCGCCCGGCGCGACGAGACCGGGACCCGCGTCACCGGCCTCGATTTCACTGCGCCCGCCTTCGCCGTCACCGCCTCCGCCGACATCACCTCCGCGGACAGCCGCGCGACCTTCGACATCCGCCTCCCCGATGCCGCCGTCGCCCTGCCCGACCTTCCCGGACCCGCCAGCCTCGCCGGCACCCTCACGCGCGACCCCGCCGGCGCCCTCGCGCTCGACGCCCAGGCCCGCGCGACCGGCGTCAACGCCGCCATCGACGCGACCATGGCCCCCCCCGATGCCGGAGGAGAGATCATCGGCTCCGTCCTGGCCGAGGTCGCCGACATCTCCGCCTTCGCCGATCTTGCCGGCCGCCCGCTCTCCGGCGGGGGCGAGGTCATGCTCTCGGGCCAGCTCTCCCCCGACCTTGCCACCTTCGACGTTACCGCCCTCGGCCGTACCCGCGACCTCGCGATCGGCATCCCGCAGGTGGACGCGCTCCTCGCCGGCGAGGGCAAGCTCGACGGCCGCGTGACCCGGACCGGCCCGCAAAGCCTCCGCCTCACCGATGTCCGCGTGACGACCGACGCGCTCTTTGCCACCGCCACCGGCGATCTCACGCCAGAGGGCGGCACCGCCGACCTCGACATCCGCCTCGCCGATGTCGCGCCCTTCCTGCCCGGCCTCTCCGGCCCCGCCACCCTCACCGGCACCGCCGCGCCCGATGCGACCGGCGCCACCCGGCTGGCGCTCGACGCCACCGCCCCCGGCGCCACCGCCCGGATCGACGGCACCCTCGCCCCCGACCTGACCTTCGACGGCCGCATCGCCGCCCGTGTCCCCGACCTCGCCCCCTATGGCGCGCTCGCCGGCCAGCCCCTCTCCGGCGGGATCGACCTCACCGCCCAAGGCCGCGTCGCGCCCGACCTCTCCGACCTCGACCTCCGCCTTTCGGGCACGACCGACAACCTCCAGACCGGCATCGCGCAAATCGACCCCCTCCTGCGCGGCCCGGGCCGCGTCGCTGTCGACATCGCCGGCGGCTGGCCCGCGGCGCTGACCATCCGCAACCTCTCGGCCAGCACGCCCGGCATGACGCTTTCCGGCGATGGCGCCTTCACCGACGGGGCCGGCACGGCCTCGCTGCGCCTCGACGTCCCCGACATCGCCCCGGTCGCCCCCGGCTTCTCGGGCCCCGCCCGGATCACCGCCAGCCTCAACCGCGACGCAGCAGGCCTCGCCAAGGTCGAGGCCGCGCTTTCGGGCCCCGCCACCACCGCCAAGCTCACCGCAACGATCAAGCCCCCGGAATTCGGCTACCACACCGACTTCACCCTGACCGCCGACGCAGCCGACCTCTCGGCCTACCGGCAGCTCACCGGCCGGCCCCTCGGCGGCAGCGTCAGCGGCACGCTCAAGGGCTCCGTCACGCCGGGCGCCGATGCCTTTGACCTGACCTTCGCCGGCCGCGCGACGAACCTCGACCCCGGCGACCCCACCGCCGCCGCGCTCCTGCGCGGCACCGGCACGGTCGGCGGCCGCGTCAGCATCGGCACCGATTCCCGCCTGCGCGTCCGCGATCTCGACATCCGCTTCCCCAACCTCACCGTGACCGGCGACGTCGGCGGCAGCCGCACCGGCGGCGAAGGCCGCATCGACGCCCGCATCGCCGACCTCGGCATCATCGCCCCCGGCTTCTCGGGCCCCGCCACGCTCAAGGGCACCGGCAGCCTCGACGCCCGCGGCATCTGGCGCGTCCAGGCCGACGCGACCGGCCCCGGCGGCACCACGGCCCGGATCGGCGGCACCATCGGCCCCGACCTGCAACTCGGTCTGACCGCAAAAGGCTCCGCACCCCTCGGCCTCGCCAACAGCTTCATCGACCCCAACCGCATGACCGGCACCGCCGCCTTCGACCTCCAGGTCAAGGGGCCGCCGCGGGTCGAATCCGTCTCCGGCACCGTCACGCTGCAGGATGCAACCCTGACCATCCCCTCCGCCGGCCAGTCGCTCGGATCGATCAACGGCACCGTGAAGCTCGCCGCCGGCCAGGCCAATGTGAACGTCACCGCCAGCCCCGAACAGGGCGGCCGCATCGCCGCCACCGGCAGCGTCGGCCTGACGCCCCCCTTCACCGCCGCGCTCGACCTGCGGGGCGACGGCATCGTGCTGCGCGACCCCGACCTCTACGACACCACGATCGATGCCGCACTCCGCATCACCGGTCCGCTCACTGGCGGCGCGGTGATCTCGGGCGCCGTCGATGTCGGCACGACCGAACTGCGCATCCCCACCTCCGCCTTCGGCCTCGGGGGCAACCTGCCTGTCGTCAGCCACGTCTTCCCCTCCGTGCCCGTGGTCGAAACGCTCGCCCGCGCCGGCCTCACGACCGCCGGCGTCCCCGTCGCCGAAGGCTCGCACACAGGCTCCGGCCGCTTCGATCTCGACATCGTCGTGCGCGCCCCCTCGCGCGTCTTCATCCGCGGCCGCGGCCTCGACGCCGAGATGGGGGGCGAAGTCACCATCCGCGGCAATACCGCCAACCCGGTCCCGACCGGCTCGATCCGCCTGATCCGCGGCCGGCTCGACATCCTCCAGCAACGCTTCCAGCTGACCGAAGGCGAGGTCGACCTGCGCGGCGGTTTCGATCCGATCATCCGCCTTGTCGCCAAGACGACAACCCGGACCGGCATCGCTGCCATCATCACCGTCGAAGGCGATCTGACAGAGCCCACCCTGACCGTCTCCTCGATCCCCGACCTGCCGCAGGACGAGGTTCTCGCCCAGCTCCTCTTCGGCCGCCGGCTCTCCTCGATCACGCCGCTCCAGGCGATCCAGCTCGCCTCCGCCATCGCCACGCTCTCGGGGAGGGGCAGCATCGGCGTCATCGAAGGCTTCCGCAACCGGCTCGGCATCGACAATTTCGACGTCACCACCGACGACCGGGGCAATGCCGCCGTCCAGGCCGGCATCTACCTGACCGACCGGATCTATACCGAGGCGATCGTCTCGGCCGACGAAACCGAAATCAACCTCAACTTCGATGTCAGCCGCGACGTGACAGTGCGCGGCAGCGTGACCAGCGACGGCGACAACGCCATCGGCATCTACTTCGAACGCGACTACTGACCCTCAGCCCCCCGCGGCAGACCCGAAATACCTGTCGCCACTCAGAAACCCTGCTGTCCTGCCAGCCTCGGCCCATTCCCGCTCAAGCGCGGTCTCCCCGATCACCAGCACCCCGTCGGGCGGCAACCCGCGCATCCGCAGGATGTCGCGCACCCGGTCGCGCATTGCCGGCCAGCCCAGAAGCGCCGCCGGCGCCGCCACCGCAGCCTCCACCGGCCAGTCCCGCGCCGCCACGACCGGCGACAGCGGCGGCTGCACCAGCGCCGTCCGGTCCGCGCCGATGATCGCCCCAAGCCGCAGCCGCCGGTCCTCCGGCAGCGTCTCGCCCGCCCGCAGGGCACGCAGCGCATTCGACGAAAACAGGAACCCGATCACATCCCGCCCGGTCGAGGCCCTGACCCCGGCATAGGTCCGGTAGTCGAGCCCCAGTTCCTGCGCCCGCCTGACCCGCAGCCGCACCACCTCGACCGGCAGCACCGGGACCAGCGCCTCCCGCGCCCGCCGCCACGCATGGGTCCGCCAGGCCAGCGGCGCATCGAGCTCCGGCCCCCCGTTATGCCCCGTGAACTCCATCTCCCGCCCGTCCCGTCCCAAGGCCCCTGCGCCACCGCACCCGACCAGCCTCATTCCCACTCGCGCAGCCGCGCGACATAGCGCGCCATCGTGTCCACCTCGAGGTTGACCCGGTCCCCGGCCGCAACAGCCCCCCAGGTCGTTACCGCCTTGGTATGCGGGATCAGGTTCACGCCGAAGGTCGCCCCCTCCACCTCGTTCACCGTCAGCGACGTCCCGTTCAGCGCGACCGACCCCTTCGGCGCGATGAACCGCGCCAGCGCCTCCGGCGCGTGCAGCACGATCCGCGTGCTCGCGCCCTCCTGCCGCACCTCCAGCACCTCGGCCACGCCATCGACATGCCCCGACACGATATGCCCGCCCAGTTCGTCGCCCACCCGCAGCGCCCGCTCAAGGTTGATGCGGTGCCCGACCGGCCATCCATTCCGGCCGATATTGGTCTTCGATAGCGTCTCGGCCGAAATCTGCACCTCGAACCAGTCGCGCGGGGTCCGTCCGGTCGCCACGACGGTCAGGCACACCCCGTCGCACGCGACCGAGGCGCCGATGTCCAGCCGGCCCACGTCGTACTGCGTGCCGATCCGCGCCCGCAGGTCGCCCTCGGCTTGCGTCTCCAGAACCTCGCCCACATCCGAGATGATCCCCGTGAACATGCTCCGCCCCCTGCCTCTCCGGTCCCGCGCCCAGCCCTTAACGAAGGATTCGCGCTTTTGTCCTAGCCCTGATACTGACATATGGCGCAACAGTCAGCACGCCGCGACCAGGGCCGGGCCGGTCATGACCAATTCGCCATCTTCCCAGGCTGAACGCCGCTTCCTCTTCCTGCAGGGTCCGCACGGTCCCTTCTTCCATCAGCTCGCCCGCATGCTGCGCGCCGCCGGGGCCGAGGTCCGGCGCGTCGGCTTCAATGCCGGCGACAGCGCCTTCTGGTTCGGCGCACCGGGCTACATTCCCTATCGCGCCGCCGCCGAACTCTGGCCCGACACGGTCGATGGCCTGCTTGCCGAACACCGCATCACCGATCTCGTCCTCTACGGCGACACCCGGCCCATCCACGCCCAGGCCATCGCCGCAGCCCGCGCCCGCGGCATCACCATCCATGTGTTCGAGGAAGGTTACATCCGTCCCTACTGGGTCACCTACGAACGCGGCGGCACCAACGGCAATTCCCGCCTGAGGGAGATGTCGCTCGCCGACATGCGCGACGCGCTGCGCAACTCCGACCTCGACGTGCCCGAACCCCCCGCACGCTGGGGCGACATGCGCGAACACGTCTTCTACGGCGCAGTCTATCACTGGTTCGTCCTCTTCCGGAACAGCGGCTACCGCAACTTCCGCACCCACCGCGACCAGTCGGTGCGCGCCGAAGCCTGGCAATATACCCGCCGTCTCATCCTCATGCCCTGGATCTGGATCAGCCGCCTCGTCGCCACGACACGGATCCGCTTCGGCGGCTGGCCCTACCACCTCGTGCTCCTGCAGCTCGACCATGACTCGAGCTTCCGGATGCATTCCCCCTTCACCTGCCAGGCCGAATTCCTCGAACTCGTGATCGACGGTTTCGCCCGCGGCGCGCCGCGCCACCATCACCTCGTCTTCAAGGCCCACCCCCTCGAAAACGGCCGCTCGCCGCTGCTCGCCGCCATCCGCAGCCTCGCCGCGCGCTACGGCATCGCCGACCGCGTGCACTATGTCGCCGGCGGCAAGCTTGCCCGCCTGCTCGACCACGCCCGCACCGCGGTCACCGTCAACTCGACCGCCGGCCAGCAGGCGCTGTCGCGCGGCATCCCCGTCCGGCTCTTCGGCCGCGCCGTCTATCAGAAGCCGGATTTCGTCTCGGACCTGCCGCTGCCGGATTTCTTCGCCCAGCCCGGCCGGCCCGACACCCGCGCCTATCGCGATTTCCGCCGCTTCCTGCTCGAAACCAGCCAGGTTCCCGGCGGGTTCTATTCGGCCCGGTCCCGGCGGGCCCTTCTCCGGCAGGTCACCGACATGATCCTCGCCGAGGTTGACCCCTATGACGCGCTCAGGCTCCGCAGGGCGGCGGCCCGGCAGACACTGCGCATCGTGAAGTGATCCGAAACGGCGCTGCATCTTGTATGCAACACTGCACTTTTCCACACCTGCTTGCGGGACTGGATTTTTCCGCCCGCTTCGGCTAGCCTACCCGCAAGGGTTGAGGCAGCCATAACAACAGGTCGGGGAGTCCGGGCCGTGACCATCCCAAAGCGACGCCTCTCGGGGTGGGTCATGGGGCTGCTGGCCGTGGCCCTGCTGTCGTCCTGCGGTCTGCCCCGGTCAGGACCGACGCGGAATGAAATCGTCTCCGGGTCGGCCCAGCGCGAAGGTGACGCCTTCGTCCTTGCGGTGGATGACCGCATCAATACGATTGCCGGGGTCACATCGCCCCTCGGCTTCTCCGAAAGCTTTCTGAACGCGCCCCTCGTCGGTTCGGACACGATCCAGCCCGGCGATGTCCTGTCGGTCGCGATCTGGGAAAACATCGACGACGGGCTGCTCGCGCGCAGCGGCGAAAACGCGACCGTGCTCGAGGAACTGCAGGTCGACGGCGATGGTTTCATCTTCGTCCCCTATGCAGGGCGCATCATGGTCGCAGGCAACTCGCCCGAAACGGTGCGAAGGATCCTCACCGAAAAGCTTTCCGAACAGACGCCCGACCCGCAGGTCCAGGTCGCACGGCTTGCCGGCGACGGGGCAACCGTGTCGGTGGCCGGCGCCGTCGGCGCCCAGGGCGTCTATCCGATCGAACGGCCGACCAGAACGCTCTCCTCCATGCTGGCTCAGGCCGGCGGCGTGACAATCGAACCCGAAATCGCCCGGATCACCGTCGTCCGCAATGGCCGGAAAGACACCGTCTGGTTCCAGGACCTCTACAGCCACCCGGCCAATGACATCGCCCTGCGCAGCGGCGACCGCATCATGGTCGAAGAGGACACGCGGTCCTTCACCGCGCTCGGGGCCACGCTCCTGCAGAACCGCATACCTTTCGAAAGCCAGACCATCTCCGCGATCGAAGCCATCGCCCGCGTCGGCGGCCTGTCCTCGCTCTTTGCCGATCCGACCGGGGTCTTCGTCTTCCGCAACGAACCCGAAGCCATCGCCCGCCGGCTCCTCGGCAAGCCCGATCTCGTCGGCGACCAGCGCTTCGTCTACGTGCTCGACCTCACCCGCCCGAACGGGGTCTTCATGGCGCGCGACTTCGACATCCGCGACGGCGATACCGTCTATGTGACCGAAGCGCCCTATACCCAGTTCGCCAAGATCCTGGGCGCGCTGACCGGCTCGCTGGCCTCGGTCGAGACCGCGACCGCGTCCTTCGGCGGCATCTGACCGGCGTGCCCCGGCCGCCTCGGGCCCCGCGCGCCGCCATCCGGCCACACGAGCCCTTGCCCCCCCGCGCACCCCTCGCGGAGAGGCACCGCCCCGTCACCCCTCCGCCGGCCCGGGCCGCGGCCTGCCTGCCCGGCCACGGACCCCTCACCCGCACAGGACCGGCGCGCCCCCCCCGCAATCGCCTCGTCCCCCGGCCATGAACCGCCGCCCCGGCTCCCGCGCCGCGCGCATCCTCGCCCTCGCGGGCCATCCCGGAACGGCCGACAGCGTCCGCATCGCCCCCGCCGGGTCCGCCCGGACCGGCACCCTCCACGTCGGGCCGGTCTTCATCGGAACCGTCCCCCCCGGCGCGGGCGGCGACCAGCCGCTCGGCCTCCTCATCGACCGCGGCGGGGCCCATGCCGACCCGGACGCACCCTCCGATCTCGAAACCCTCCTCGCCACCCACCCGCTCGACGACCCCGCCCTGCTCGCCCGCGCCCGCACCGCGATGGACTGGCTCGCCCGCGCCGACCTCTCAGGCCTCAACGCCCACGACCCCGCCCTGCCCGTGCCGGGCCAGGGGTATCTCCTCCTGATCGACCAGCCGCAGGGCGCAGCCTCCCTCGGCGCCAGCGGCGCGACCCGCGACACCTTCCTCGCACTCCTCGCCCGCGCCCGCGCCGACCACCTCGGCCGCCCGATCCTCGTCAAATCCCACCCCGAAACGATGGCCGGCGGGCACCCCGGCCACATCACCCCCGCCGACCTCAAAGCCGGAGAGACGCTCCTCACCGCCCCGCTCAGCCCCCGCCGGCTGCTCGCCGGGGCCCATGCCGTCTATGCCGTGACCTCGCTGATGGGCTTCGAGGCGATCCTCGCCGGCCATCGCCCCGTTCTCGCCGGCCTGCCCTTCTATGCCGGCTGGGGCCTGACCGACGACCCCGCGCCGCTGCCCCGCCGTGGCCGCCCCCTCACGCCCGAACAGCTCTTCACCGCCGCGATGATCCTCCATCCCGTCTGGTACGACCCCACCGCCGACGCGCTCTGCGACCTCGACACCGCGCTCGCCCATCTCGAGGCCGAGGTCCGCGCCTTCCGCGACGACCGCGCGGGCTGGGTCGCAACCGGCATGCACCGCTGGAAACGCCGGCATCTGCGCGCCTTCTTCGGCACCCGCCGCCCGCTCCGCTTCGCCGACCCCCCCGCCCGCGCCGCCGCGACAGCGCGCGACCTCGGCCGCCCGCTCATGGCCTGGGCCGGGCAATGCCCGCCCGACCTCTCCGCCACCCGCGTCGAGGACGGCTTCCTGCGCTCCCGCGGGCTCGGCGCCGACCTCGTCCCGCCGCTCTCGCTCTGCCTCGACGACCTCGGCATCTCCTACGATCCCACCCGCGAAAGCCGCCTCGAACGCCTCATCGCCGAAGCGGCGGCCCTCCCGCCCGCAGCCCTGGCCCGCGCCACGGCCCTGATCGACAGCCTCGCCGCCGCCCGGCTCACCAAGTACAACCTGCCCGGCCAGCCGCCGCCCGCGGACCTCCCCCCCGGCCGCCGCATCCTCGTCCCCGGCCAGGTCGAAGATGACGCCTCCATCCTCCGCGGCGCCCCCGGCATCCGCACCAACCGCGCCCTGCTCGCAGCCGTCCGCGCCGCCCGCCCCGGCGCGGTCCTGCTCTACAAACCCCACCCCGATGTCGAAGCCGGCCTGCGCCCCGGCGCCCTGCCCGAAGCGGCCCGCATCGCCGACGCGATCCTCGGCGGCACCGATGCCGCCGCCGCCATCGACGCCGCAGACGAGGTCTGGACCATCACCTCCACCCTCGGCTTCGAGGCGCTCTTGCGCGGCAAGCCCGTCACCTGTGCAGGGCTCCCCTTCTACGCGGGCTGGGGCCTCACCACCGACCTCGTCCCCGCGCCCTCCCGCCGCGCCGCGCGGCCCTCGCTCGCCGCGCTCGCCCATGCCGCGCTCATCGCCTATCCGCGCTACATGGACCCCGTCACCGGCCGCCCCTGCCCGCCCGAGGCGGCAGTCCACCGCCTCGCCACCGCGACCCTGCCCCGCCCCGGCCCCCTGAACCGCGCGCTGGCCGCGCTCCAGGCCCGCCTCGCGAACCACGCCCACCTCTGGCGCGGCTAGGGCCAGAGAGGCCGACCCGCCCCCGCCCCGCCCTGTCCCCCCGAAACGGCCCGGAGAGAGGCTCCCCAGCCCGGCCTGCACCAGGCCCCCTCATCGCCAACCCGCCCTCGCCCCGCAAC
>JBEIDZ010000016.1:0-15764 GCA_040383215.1 Paracoccaceae bacterium
CCGCTGTCAGGCAACACGTGCCCGCGACAGGGTAAGGACCGTAATGCATCAGTTGGTCGTGGTTCGGCGGGACCAACCCAACTGCCGGCGGATCCTGCGAAGAAGCATCAGCGCAGGCCACCGCAGTACGGAAAGCGCCGTCGCTAGAAAGAAGACTGCAACAAAGAGGCCGTTCTCCGCAACGAGCCACCCAAGAAGAGGCAGACCAATCACGATCAGGAATGCAGCGCGCGTTCGATATCCATCCCTGCTTGGAATCATGCCGAGAAGATTGGCCGTAATCAGCCAGACAAGCGCGCCGACCACAGGATTGACCAGGCTGACCACCACACACCTCCACCCAAAACCACCCAGTAAGCACTGCGTCACCGCAGGAGACGCCTCGCTTTCGAAGTAAACATTGGCTTAAGATGAACATGTCGTCCAGTGTCATGCTTTAGTTATCGTTAACGATCAGCCGCCTGAAAATCTCGGGTACCTCGCCTGACGCGCCGCTCGATCAGAAGCGCGTTGGCAGAGCGCAAGACCATCAACAACTCGCTGCCGAAAACGGTCGGAACCGACAACGCAACAAGCGTAGCAGGAAACCAGCCTTGCGTCACATACGCGACCATCACGATCCATGGAGCGGCACACAGTAACGTCAAACGCGCCCAGAGTCGTCGGATGCCGAAGAACCGACTGGCAACGAACGCCAGCGCAAGCCAGATGATAAAGATCATGAAGGCTGAAGACATTATGCGTTTCTCCTGATGAGTTCTGCCCTTTTCGGGAACAGGGTCTTTGCGCCCTGTCCCTCATTCTCTTGATGTACCAGGTCAGCACTTGGAATTTGCCCTGGTGGACCTTGATTTGAGCGGTCTGCACCCCCTTCTCGTCTTGCGCCCATCCCGAGTCGTGATCGGTTCCGGCTCAACCCTCCAGCTTACCAGGAAGGGCATTTGCCCAGCCCGAGATCGAACCCGCACCGAGGCAGACGACCATGTCGCCGGGGCGGGCCTGTTCGCGCACAAGGCGCACAAGATCTCCCTCGCCGGTGACGGCGCGGGCATGGCGGTGGCCATGGGCGATCAGCCCCTGGACGAGGTCGTCGCGGCTGGCGCCCGGGATCGGGTCCTCGCCCGCGGCATAGACGTCTGCGATGCCGACAACATCGGCCTCGTTGAAGCAGGTGCAGAAATCCTCGAAGAGGCTGGAGAGCCGGGTGTAGCGATGCGGCTGGTGGACGGCGATGATGCGCGCGCCTGGCGTGGCGGCGAGCGATTCGCGTGCGGCGCGCAGGACGGCCGCGATTTCGACCGGGTGGTGGCCGTAATCGTCGATGACGGTGATGCCACCGACCTCGCCCACGCGGGTGAAGCGGCGGTTGACGCCGGCGAAGCCGGCAAGGGCTGTGCGAATCTCGTCCTTCTTCATGCCGAGATGGCGGGCTACAGCGATGGCGGCGAGCGCGTTGGAGACGTTATGGCTGCCCGGCATGGGCAGGGCCATGCCTGCGATCACGTCATCCTCGGCCTGGAGTTTCACGTCGAAGCGGGAGAGCCCCCCCTCGAAGCGCAGGTCGACCGCGCGGACATCGGCCTGGGCGTTGAAGCCGAAGGTGACGATGCGGCGGTCGGTGATCCGGCCGACGAGGGCCTGGACCTCGGGGTGGTCGGTGCAGCAGACGGCGATGCCGTAGAAGGGGATGTTGGAGACGAAGTCGAAGAAGCCGCGGCGCAGGTTTTCGATCGTGCCCCAGTGTTCCATGTGCTCGGGGTCGATGTTGGTGACGATGGCAATGGTGGCGGGCAGGCGGTTGAAGGTGCCGTCGCTTTCGTCGGCCTCGACCACCATCCATTCGCCCTGCCCCATCCGCGCGTTCGAGCCGTAGCGGTGGATGATGCCGCCATTGACCACGGTGGGGTCGAAGCCGCCGGCGTCGAGCAGGGTGGCGACCATGGTGGTGGTCGTGGTCTTGCCATGGGTCCCGGCGATGGCGACGTTGGACTTGAGCCGCATCAGTTCGGCCAGCATCTCGGCCCGGCGCACGACAGGAAGCTTGCGGCGGCGTGCCTCGTCAAGTTCGGGGTTGCCGGGCTTGACCGCCGAGGAGATGACGACGACCTCGGCCCCGGCAAGGTGGGCCGCGTCGTGGCCTTCGTGGACGAGCGCGCCGAGCGCGCGCAGGCGGTCGGTGATCTTCGATCCGCGCAGGTCGGAGCCCTGGACGCGGTAGCCGAGGTTGAGGAGTACCTCGGCGATGCCCGACATGCCGATGCCGCCGATGCCGATGAAGTGGATGGGACCGACGTCGAGGGGAAGCTTGGTGGCGGGGGTCATGCGCGGGTATCCGTCCATCATGGGTCCTGTCCTGAGCGGCCCTCTGCCAGAGCCTCGACCAGGTGTGCAAGGCGGTCGGTGGCGTCGGGGCGGCCGGTGGCGAGCGCGGCCGTAGCCATCGCGCTGGCGCGGGCGGGGTTGGCGAGGATGAGTGCGACCTCGGCCGAAAGACGGGCAGGGGTGAAGTCGGGCTCGGTCAGCAGGACGGCGGCGCGCGCCTCGGTCAAGGCGCGGGCATTGGCGGTCTGTTCGTCACGGATGGCGATGGCGAGGGGGACAAGGATCGAAGGGCGGCCAATGACCGCGATGTCGGCGACCGAGGAGGCACCGGCGCGGGAGATGACGAGTTGCGCCTCGGCCATGCGGGCGGGCAGGTCGGTGAAGAATGGCTGGACCATGGCCGGGATGCCCGCGCCAGCATAGAAGGCGGCGACGCGGTCGGCATCCTCTTCGCGGGCTTGGTGGCTGACGCGCAGCGAACGGCGCAGCGTCTCGGGCAGGGCCGCGAGTGCCGCGGGAACGACATCGGAGAGGATGCGCGCGCCCTGGCTGCCGCCGATGGCGAGGATGGCGCAGGCCTGCTCGCCCGGCGGGGCATAGGGGGCGCCCGCACGTTCGGCCACGGCGGCGCGGACCGGGTTGCCGGTATGGATGCCCTTGACGCCCGGGGGCAGGACGGTCGGCCAGACGCTGCAGGCGACGGCAGAGACGCGGGGGGCGAAGACCTGGTTGACGCGGCCGAGCACGCCGTTCTGTTCATGGATCAGGCTCGGCAGTCTCAGGAGCGTGGCCGCAGCCATCGCGGGGATGGCGGGATAGCCGCCGAAGCCCGCGACCACGGCGGGGCGGTCGGCGCGCATCCGGCGCAACGCGGCAAATGTGCCCGAGGTGATACGGACGGGAACGGCCAGACGGTCGCCCAGCCCGCCCCGGGCAAAGGTGGCCGAGGCGGTGACATCGACCGCGACCTCGGGCGGAAAGCCCCCGGCATAGCGGGCGCCGCGCGGATCAGTGGAAAGCCGTACGCGCCAGCCGCGTGCGAGCATCGCCTCGGCTAGCGCCTGGGCGGGGAAAAGGTGCCCGCCCGTGCCGCCCGCGGCGATGACGAGAAGGCGCGTCACCGGTGGCCCCGGCGCTGGAAGATATCGCCAATCTCGCCCTGCGGCCGGGTGCGGGTGAGCGCGAGCAGCATGCCGAGCGCGATGCCGCCCGCGATGAGCGAGGAGCCGCCGTAGCTGACGAAGGGGAGCGTCATGCCCTTGGCGGGCAGGATGCGGACGGCAACGCCCATGTTGATGAAGGCCTGCACGCCGAAGGCGCAGGCCAGGCCCGCGCCGGCCAGCCGGATGAAGGGGTCGCGTTCGCGGATCAGCCGGAAGAGCGAGCGCGAGACGATGACGGCATAGAGGGCGATGATGACGAGGACGAGGATGAGGCCGTATTCCTCGGCCGCGACGGCGACGATGAAATCGGTATTGGCGTCGGGCAGCGACCATTTCACCTCGCCCTCGCCCACGCCAACGCCGAAGAAGCCGCCTTCGCGGATCGCGTTGGTGGCATAGCCAAGCTGGGTCGTGGGATCGACGTCGGGGCTGAGAAAACCGTCGATGCGGCGGGCGAAATGGTCGGATTCGGCATAGGCGAGCGTCCCGCCGGCGACGACAAGCCCCGCGATGACGAAGATCAGCGTCATCGGCGCGCCGGCGACGAAATACATCACGCCCCAGGCAAAGAGCACGAGCGCCGCCTGACCGAAATCCGGCTGGAGGGTGAGCAGGCAGACGACCATGAGGGCGAGCATCAGCGACCAGACGCGGCCGGGCGGGCCACCCAGGTCCTGGGCCGCGGCCATCAGCCAGGCGGTGATTACGACGAAACCAGGCTTGAGAAACTCCGAAGGCTGGAAGCTGCCGAAGCCCAGCGAGTACCAGCGCACGGCGCCCTTGCCGAAGTCGGTCCCGAAGAAGGGCAGGAGCGCCAGCGCGACGAATGAGAGCGCGAAGCCCGCGACGCCGATGCGGCGGACGGTGACCGGCGCGAGCATCGAGACGAGCAGCATCACCGCCATGGCAAGCCCGCCGAACATTGCCTGCCGGATGACGTAGTAGAACGGTTCGAGCCCGTTGCGCGCGGCGAGCGGTGGCGAGGCCGCGAGCCCAAGCAGGAGGCCGATCCCGAAGAGGAGGAAGATGCAGGACATCGACCATTTGTCGATCGTCCGCCACCAGCGGGGAAGCACCGGGTCGCTGCTGCGCACCGGCACGGTCCCGTAGACCATTTCCGTCATGAACTGCCGCCTGCTGCCTCGTTGCGCCCGGGTTCGCCCCGGATCTGTGACTTAGGATAGCGGCTCTTTGCTCTCCTGGCTAGTGAGAATGCGGGGACCGAGGGTGCCGCGATACGTCGGGACCCTTGCGCAGGGGCGGCTTTCGCGGGACCAACGGGCGATGGAATGCGAGACGCTGATCCTTGGTGCGGGTGCCGCAGGGCTCTTTGCTGCCGCGCATGCCGGGCAGGGCGTGGTCGTGGTGGACCATGCTGCGGCGCCGGGCGAGAAGATCCGCATTTCGGGCGGGGGGCGGTGCAATTTTACCAACCTGCGCACGGAGCCTGGCTGCTTCATCTCGGAAAACGCGCATTTTGCGACCTCGGCGCTCAGCCGCTATGGGCCACAGGACTTTCTCGCGCTGGTCGAGGCGCATGCGATCGCCTGGCACGAAAAGAAGCTCGGGCAGCTTTTCTGCGACGGCTCGGCGCGGCAGATCGTGGCGATGCTCCTGGGCCTCGCGCAGGCGGCGGGGGCGGAGGTCTGGCTTTCAACCACGATCGGCGAGATCGGCCATGCCGACGGGCGGTTTCGCGTGGCACTCTCGGGCGGCGGGCGCGAGGGGGTGATGTCGGCGCGCAATCTTGTCGTGGCGACGGGGGGCAAGTCGATTCCGAAGATGGGGGCGACGGGCATCGGCTACCGCATCGCCGAGCGGTTCGGGCTGCGGGTGACGCCGACGCGACCGGGGCTTGTCCCCTTCGTCTTCGACGGGGGATTTCCCGACCTTGCCGGCGTGGCGATGGAGGTCGGGGCCGAGGCCGGGGGCGCGCGGTTCCGCGAGGCGATGCTCTTCACCCATCGCGGACTCTCGGGGCCGGCAGTGCTGCAGGTCTCGAGCTACTGGCGCGAGGGCGGGACGGTGAGAGTGGACCTCTGCCCCGGCCGCGACGTGGCCGCGCTCTTGCGCGCGGCGCGGCAGGGCGAGGGGCGCCGGGCGCTGAAGTCGGTGCTGGCCGGCATGATGCCCGCGCGGGTGGCCGAATTCCTTGCGCAGACGGTCGGGGGGGCGCGGCAGGTGGCCACACTCTCGGACAAGGCGCTGGCGGACGTGGCGGCGCGCCTGCAATCCTGGGAGTTGCGGCCGGTCGGGACGGAGGGTTGGCGCACGGCCGAGGTTACGGTCGGGGGCGTGGCGACGGCGGACCTGTCGTCACGGACGATGGCGGCGCGAGGCTTGGAGAGGCTCTACTTCATCGGCGAATGCGTGGATGTGACGGGCTGGCTCGGCGGCTACAACTTCCAGTGGGCCTGGGCCTCGGCCCATGCGGCGGGAACAGCGATCGCGGGCGCGCGACGCGTGGCCTGACGCCGCGCCCCGTTGATGCCCGGCCCGATCAGAGGGCGGCGCGAACGACGGCTTTGGGGACAGCGCAGCGCACTGTCCTCATTCACGCAGGTAGATCGTCTTGCCTTCCTTGATCGTCTCGAGAACCTTGATGTCCTTGATCGTCACCGGATCGACCGTCAGCGGATTGCCTTCAAGGATCACGAGATCGGCGAGCTTGCCGACTTCAAGCGTTCCCTTGGTGGCTTCTTCCTTGATCTGGAAGGCCGCATAGGCCGTCACGGCGCGCAGGGCCAGATAGGGTGAGGCCCGTTCGTCGGGTCCGACGACAATTCCGGATTCGGTCGTGCGATTCACGGCCGCATCGACGATGGCCATGACGTCAGGCAGCGGCAGGACCGGCGCATCGTGGTTCAGAGAGAACCTGATGCCGGCTTTTTCAAGCGTATTCATGGGCATCGACGCATCGACCCTGTCGCGGCCCCAGTAGTAGATGGCCGAATCCCCGCCAAGCGGCAGCGACCCGGTCGTATAGGTCGGGAATGCCCCCACCTTTGCGGCGCGCTCGATCTGATCGGGACGCATGTAGGTGTTGTGGATGAAGACGGGGCGATGGTCTGCCATGCCCTGCATCTCGATCGCTCTTTCGATCGCCCGCAGGGCCTGTTCGGCCGCCGCGTCGCCGTTCATGTGCATGTTGATCTGGAGATTGCTGGTCCAGTACTTGTCAAAGAACCCATTCACGAATTCGTCCGACACCTGACCAAATCCGCTGTATTCGCCTTCCTTGTCGGGCGGGTTGTGTTCGTACATCTCGGACATCCAGGTGGTCGGGACCGATCCGTCCAGCCAGAGCTTGATGCCGCCAAGCCGCACCCGGTTGATGTAGCGGTCGTCGAGATCGGGGCGTACGGCTAGCAGCTTTTCCATCGCTCCCGTTGCGTCAGCGGTGTACTCGGACGAGGTGGCATAGGCGGCGGCAAGGGCATCGCCGACCGACGAATCCTTGGCGCAGAGATAAAGGTCGATCGGCAAGAGCTGCTTGTCGATGGCATTGCGGATAATGTCGATGTCGTCCTTGCCGAGGCCTACGCCGGATTCCTGTGCGGTGGTCTGGCCGTAGCTGGCCCAGATGCGGCTGCCGTTGAGAGCAACATCATCCGCCAGCTTGCCCGTGAAGCCCGGGCGCTGTTCGCGGACGAAGAAGAGGGCCGTTTCTTCGAGCGGCCCGGAGAGCGTGCCGTCGGGGTTGCGCCCGAAGGCGCCACCTTCGGGATCGGGCGTATCCTGATCGAGGCCAAGGAGGCGCAGCAGGGCCGTGTTGGCGGCGCCGTTGTGGCCCGACCCGTCCACGACCATGACGGGCCGGTCGGCTGAGATCTGGTCGAGTTCCGCGGTCGTGGGATGGCGGTTCTGGGCCAGAGAGGGAACGCGGTAGCCGAAGCCCACGATCCAGTCGTCCGGACCCATCCGGTCTGCCTGAACCTCCATGCGCGCGACGATTTCGGCGATATCGGCGACGCCAACCAGATCGGCGTCGATCATGTTCTTGCCAAAATAGATCATGTGGCCGTGGCCGTCGATGAAGCCGGGAAGGAGGGTCCGGCCCTGAAGATCGACAAGCCGCGTGTCGGACGTGCGCAGGCTCAGCGCCTCGTCCATCGTGCCGGCAAGGGCGATCTTGCCGTCGATGACGACCAGCGCCTCGACATAGGCCGGTTCGGGTCCGGCCATCGTGAGGATGGGGCCACCGGAATAGATCACGGGCGCCGCCGGCGCGCTGTCCTGAGCGATGGCAGGGGCAGAGCGGAAGAGACCCTGGCCAGCAAAAGCCACCATCCCGACCGAAAGCTTGAGCGCGGCGCGGCGCGAGAGGTGAGTTCCTGGATGGTTGTGCATGGTGATTGCTCCGTCGGTCAGACCTGGCCTGAACCACGACGACCGGGGCGCAGGATATGGAGTCGGTTTTTAAGCGGAGGAAGACGACCGATCAAGACCGTTTGCCTTTCGGGGCCCCTGTGCTTTTCGGGGCCCCCGTGCTTTTCGGGGCCCCCGTGCCTTTCGGGGCCCCCGTGCGGGAAGGTTTCCAGGTGTCGCAAGGTCAGGCGTCATCCGGGCCGGGATGGCGGCGGAAGGTCTTTGCCTCAGGGTGTGCCGGAACGGGAAAGGCAAACCGAAGCGCGTGGCACGATGGCATCAACGGCCTGTCGGCAGAGGAAACGCGTCCCGCTGCGAAGGATTGGTGGCGAGGTGTCGCAGGCCAGAGTGCGGGATGGACCGGTCAGGCCAGGCGGGATTTGACCTCGGCCACGAAATCTTCGCCGCGCCGTTCGAAGTTGTCGTACTGGTCGAAGCTTGCGGCCGCGGGCGCGAGCAGGACCGTATCGCCCGGCTCGGCCTCGGCCATGGCGCGTTCGACCGCGCGGGCCATCGTCGTGCAGATCTCTGTCTCGATCCCGGGCAGCTGGCGGGCAAAGGCGGCGGCCTCGCGGCCGATGACATAGGCCTTGCGGACCTGGCCCAGATGGGGGTGCAGGCCGGCGAGGCCGCCCTCCTTCTCGAGCCCGCCGCAGATCCAGCGGATGCGGGTGAAGGCGGCGAGCGCGCGGGCAGCGCTGTCGACATTGGTGGCCTTGCTGTCGTTGACATAGGCGATGCCGCGCGCCTCGGCGATGCGCTGGGAGCGGTGGGGAAGGCCAGGATAGGAGGCGAGGGCGGCCTCGATCGCCTTGGGACCGAGGCCGAGGCTGCGCCCGACGGCGAAGGCGGCGCAGGCGTTCTGGTGGTTATGCGCGCCGGGCAGGCCGGAGAGGGCGCGCAGGTCGATGGAGGCGACCTGCCGGCCGTGGCGCCATTCGGCGAGAAATCCCTTGCGCGCGGTGACCGACCAGGCCGCATGTTCGGGCCGGGCGGTGACGGAGACGGCAATGACGCGGTCGTCGCCGGGGCCTTCGGTGAGCTGGTTGAGGAGGTAGCGGCCCTCGTCCTCGTCCACGCCGATGACGGCGCGGTCTGGCCCGCCTTCGGCAAAGAGGCGGCGCTTGGCGGCGAAATACCCGCCCATGCCGCCGTGCCGGTCGAGATGGTCGGGCGAGAGGTTGGTGAAGACGGCAATGTCGGGTGTCAGTGCACGGGCCAGGTCGGTCTGGTAGGAGGAGAGTTCGAGCACGACGACCTCGCCGCTGCCGGCGGGTTCAAGGTCGAGCACGCCACGACCGATATTGCCGCCTAGCTGGGCGGGGCGCCCGGATTCGGTCAGGATGTGGTGGATGAGGGCGGAAGTGGTTGACTTGCCGTTCGAGCCGGTGACGGCGACGACGCGGGGGCGCTGGTCGAGGCCGTCCCAGTCGGCGGTGGCGAAGGAGCGGAAGAAGAGGCCGATATCGTTGTCGACGGGCACGCCGGCGGCCCAGGCGGCGCGGATCGCCGGATGAGCCTGCGGGTAGAGGTGGGGGATGCCTGGCGAGGTGACGAGAAGCGAGACGCCGGCCCAGGATTTCGCGCGGGTGAGATCGCGCAGCGTGAAGCCTTCGCCTTCGGCGGCGGCGCGGGCGGGTTCGCTGTCGTCCCAGAGTACAGGGGTGGCGCCGCCGGCGACGAGGGCGCGCGCGGTGGCGCGCCCCGAGCGACCGAGGCCGAGGACGGCGATGGTTTGACCGGCCACGCCCTGGACGGGAATCATCTCGCGCACTCCGCTGCTGCCTCGGGGCGATTTTTCCGATCTGGCGAGGTTGCGCAAGGTGGCGGCGGCGGGCGGGGGGCGCTGCCCCCCGGGAAATTTTGGGACTGAAAATGAGAGTCTAGGGGCGGGTGGCGCGCGTCTGAAGGACCGCGAGGGCGCGGGCTGCCTTAGCGGCGGGGACGAAGACATGATCATGGTGGAAGGCCGCGACCATGTTGCAGGGGATCTCCGCCTGGGCAAGCGCGGTCGCCACGGCGGCGGTGAGCCCGGTCCCGTCGAGCGCGGACTGCACGGTCAGGGTGATCCGGGCCATCGGGATCGGGTCGGCAAAGCCGAGGCCCCGCGCCGTTGGAAGCGGGAGGATGAGGGAAAGCCCCTCGTCTTCGCGGAAGCTCGCGAGTGCCAGCGGCAGGGCGGCGGCGGCGCGGGCGGGGTCGGCCAAGGTGACGAAGGCATAGGTCGCAGGGTCAAGGACCGGCGCCATCGCGGCGATCATGGCTGCAGTTTCGCGGACGGGGTCGGTCATGCCGGGCCGCCTGGCTCTGCCCCGCGCGATCCGCCGGGACAGGCGGGGGCAACGGGAAGATCGGGACAATCCGAATCAATTGCCCGTCTTTTTTGTAGAAATACTCCGGGAAGCGAGCGCAAGCGCCGGGAGCAGAGGCCCCCTTCGCCCGCCTTTCCGCGGTGCGGCCGGGCCGGCGGGGTCATCTGACCTTGAGCGTGGCGAGCCCGACCATCGCAAGGACCATCGCGATGATCCAGAAGCGGATGACGATCTGGGGTTCGGACCAGCCCTTCTTTTCGTAATGGTGGTGGATCGGGGCCATCAGGAAGACGCGCTTGCCGGTGCGCTTGAAATAGGCGACCTGGATGATAACCGACAGGGCCTCGACCACGAAGAGGCCGCCGACGATGGCGAGCACGATCTCGTGCTTGATCGCGACCGCGATCGCGCCGAGCGCGCCGCCCAGCGCCAGGCTGCCGGTATCGCCCATGAAGACGGCTGCAGGGGGCGCGTTGTACCACAGAAAACCGAGGCCGCCGCCGATCAGCCCGGCGCAGAAGACGAGGAGTTCGGCCGTGCCGGGTACGGCATGGACGCCAAGGCCGCCGGCGATGGCCGAGGAGCCGACGACATAGGAGATGATGCCGAAGGTGCCGGCGGCGATCATCACCGGCATGATGGCGAGCCCGTCGAGCCCGTCGGTCAGGTTCACGGCATTGGCCGCGCCCACGATCACGATCATGGCGAAGGGCACGAAGAGGAGGCCAAGATTGATCAGCACGTCCTTGAAGACGGGCACGGCAAGCTGCCCGGCAAGGTCGGCGGGATGATAGGCCGCCGCCCACCAGCCGGCCGCGGCGGCGACGATAAAGCCCGCAAGCAGCCGGATGCGCCCCGAGACGCCGTCCGAAGTCTGCTTCTTGACCTTGGCATAGTCGTCGGCAAAGCCGATCAGCGCGAAGCTGAGCGTCACGAACAGCACCATCAGCACGAAGGGATTGTCGGGCCGCGCCCAGAGAAAGGTCGAGGTCAGGAGCGCGCCGACGATCAGCAGTCCGCCCATCGTGGGCGTGCCGGCCTTGGCGAAATGGCCTTCGGGGCCGTCGCTGCGGATCGGCTGGCCCTTGCCCTGTCGCTGGCGCAGGACCTCAATCAAGGGCTGGCCGAAGATGAAGCCGAAGGCGAGCGCCGTAAAGAAGGCGCCACCCGCCCTAAAGGTTATATAGCGGAAGAGGTTGAAAACGTCGCCCCCGTCCGAGAACTGGGTGAGCCAGTAGAGCATGGTCTCAGATCTCCTGGTCCGGGCGTGGGACCTGTTGCCCGAGTTTCCGAATCGCGTCAACGATGAGACTTATCCTACTGCCCTTGGAACCCTTGACGAGGACGACGTCACCCGCGTCGACGAGGCGGCCAAGATGAGGAACGAGCTCCTCGGCAGCTGGAGCCCAGCGGCCACGGCGGGCTTCGGGCAAAGCCTCGTACAAAGCCCGCATCCTGTGACCTGCAGCATGAACGAGGTCGACCTGCAGCATTGCAGGATCTGCTGCAAGCGCGGCGTGAAGCGCCTCTTCGGCCTGGCCGAGTTCGAGCATGTCGCCGAGGATGGCGATGCGCCGACCGCGTCCGATCCGGCCCTGGCCATGGGCGGGCGTGGTGGCGGCAAGTACGGCCAGCGCGGCGGCCATCGAGGAGGGATTGGCGTTGAAGGCATCGTCGATCAGGTCGAGCGTCTCGCCCTCCTGCCCGCCTGAAAGGACCAGCCTTTCGCGCGTGCCGCGCCCGGCGGGCGGCGCCCATTCCGACAGCGCGATCAGCGCGCGCGCCCGGTCGGCGCCCAGAGCGGTCGCGAGCGCGAGCACGCCGAGGGCATTGACCGCGAAGTGGCGGCCTTCGGTCGCGACCTTCAGCAGGAAGGGTGACCGCCAGGCCCGGCCCTGCCCCACCGTCGCGCCGTCGCGCACGCGGATGTCGGTCAGGCGGTGGTGATTGGCCCGACCCGTGCCGAAGGTCACGACCCGGGCGCCCGCGCGCAGGGCGGCCACCCGCAGGATCGGCGTCTGAGGGATGTCGCCGTGCAGCACGGCGGTGCCGCCGGGTTCGAGCCCCTCGCAGATCGAGGCCTTCTCGACCGCGATGGCGTCGAGCGTACCGAAGGCTTCGAGATGGGCCGCGCCGACGGTCGTCACCATGACGGCATGGGGGCGGGCCTGGCGTGCGAGCGGCGCGATCTCGCCGGGCTGGTTCATGCCGATCTCGATCACGGCAAAGTCGGTGTCGGCGGGCATCCGCGCCAGCGTCAGCGGCACGCCCCACTGGTTGTTGTAGCTTGCCTCCGAGGCATGGGTGCGTCCCTGCGCGGCGAAGATCGCACGTAGCATCTCCTTGGCCGAGGTCTTGCCGACCGAGCCGGTGATCGCGGCGACGCGGGCCGAGGTGCGGGCGCGCCCGGCGCGGCCGAGGTCTTCGAGCGCGCGCTGCACGTCGGGCACGACCAGAAGCGGCGCGCCGGCCGGCAGCCCCTCGGGGATGCGCGAGACAAGCGCGGCAGCGGCGCCGCGGGCAAGGGCGGCTGCGACAAAGTCGTGCCCGTCGCGGGCGGCAGTAAGGGCGACGAAAAGATCGCCCGGGGTGATCGTGCGGCTGTCGATCGAGACGCCGCCCGCCGCCCAGGGGGCGGTCACGGTGCCGCCGGTGGCGGCGGCGGCATCGGCGGATGTCCAGAGGGGTGTCATCGGCGGACCTCGCAGGGGCGGAGGGGGAGGCTGGGAGGCGCCACCCCCCGGACTGCGCCTTCCCCCCGGAGCATTTTTCCGACAAAGACGGTGCAGAGGGGCTGGCGGCGGTCGCGCGCGGGCAGGCCGGCCGGGCGGGCCCGGGCGGCAGGGGCGCGGCAGGCACGGCCTGAGGCCCAAGCGTCTGGCCGCGGGGTCATTCCCGTCCCTCGAGCGCGGCGACGGCAATGCTCGCCTGTTCGGCATCGTCGAAGGGAAAGATGTCTGTGCCGATGATCTGGCCTGTCTCGTGCCCCTTGCCGCAGATGAGGAGCGCGTCTCCGGCCCCGAGCGCATCGACGCCGCGCAGGATCGCCTCGGCACGGTCGGGCACCTCGCTGGCGATGTCGGCCGTGCCGGCGCCGCGCAGCCCGTCAAGTACCGCGGCGCGGATCAGCGCGGGGTCTTCAGTCCGGGGGTTGTCGTCGGTGACGATGACGACATCGGCATGGGCAGCAGCGGCCGCGCCCATCAGCGGCCGCTTGCCGCGGTCGCGGTCGCCGCCCGCGCCGATCACGGCGACGATGCGGCCCAGCACATGCGGGCGCAGCGCGGCAAGCGCGGTGGCGATGGCATCGGGCGTGTGGGCATAGTCGACAAAGACCGCCGCGCCGTTGCCGCGCCGTGCCACACGCTGCATGCGGCCGCGCACGGTGGTCAGCCGCGGCAGCGCTGCAAAAGCGCGGGCCGGGTCATCGCCCGCGGCAATGACAAGGCCCAGCGCCACCAGCACGTTCTGCGCCTGGAAGCCGCCGACAAGGTCGAGCCTGGCCTGATGCGCCGTGCCCTGCCAGTCGAAGAGGATGTCCTGCCCGGTCGCGTCGAACCGCTGCGCGCGCAGCCGCAGGCGCGCCCCGTCCGCGCGGCCGGTGCCGATCACCTCCTGCCCGCGGGCTGCGGCGCGGGCGGCCAGGACGAGCCCCAGCGGATCGTCGAGGTTGATCACGGCCACGCCGTCTTCCGGCAGGGCGCGGGTGAAAAGGCCGGCCTTGGCCTCGAAATAGGCCTCCATCGTGCCGTGATAATCGAGATGGTCCTGGGTGAGGTTGGTGAATCCCGCCGCCGCCAGCCAGACCCCGTCAAGCCGGCGCTGGTCGAGCCCGTGGGACGAGGCCTCCATCGCAGCATGGGTGACGCCGGCGCGGGCGGCCTCGGCCAGTGCGGCATGCAGTGTCAGGGCATCAGGCGTGGTATGCGAGAGAGAGCGCGTCCAGTCGCCTTCGATCCCAGTCGTGCCGACATTGATCGCGCGAAGACCGAGGACCTGCCAGATCTGGCGGGCAAAGCTCGCGACCGAGGTCTTGCCGTTGGTGCCGGTCACGGCGACCATCGTCTCGGGATGCGGGCCGAACCAGAGCGCGGCAGTCCGGGCGAGGGTCTGGCGCACGTCCTCGGCCAGGACGAGCGCCGCGGGCGCGCCGGCCAGCGCCTCGGCGGCAAGGCGGGCGCCGGCAGGATCGGTCAGGATCGCTGCAGCACCCCGGGCCAGTGCGGCCGGAACATGGGCCGCGCCATGGACATGCGTGCCGGGCAGTGCGGCAAAAAGCGCCCCGGACGTGACGGCGCGGCTGTCCAGCGTGAGCGCACTGACCTGCGCCTCGCGCCCGCCCTGCGCGGTCAGGCCGAGATCGGCGAGCGTCCTGGCCCCGGTCGCGCCCATGATCCTGCCCCAGTCCCCCCTATTGCGCGGCGAGCGTTACACCCTCGGCCGTGGCGACTTCAACCTGCGGCCTGAGCCCGAGAAGCGGGGCCGCGCGGCGGATGAGTTCGGCGGCAACCGGGACGGCCGTCCAGCCGGCGGTGCGGCGCGGCTCGGGGCCCGAGGTCTCGACCGGCTCGTCGAGTGTGACGACGAGTACGTACTGCGGGTCGGAGGCCGGAAAGACCCCGGCAAAGGTGGAGATCACCTTGTCGTCGTAATATCCGCCATTCGGGCGGGGCTTGTCGGCGGTCCCCGTCTTGCCGCCGACCTCGTAGCCTTCGACATCGGCGAATGACGCGGTGCCGCGGCTGACGACCTGGCGCAGCATGTCGGTCGCGATGGCCGAAACCGCGGGGCTGACGATCCGCTCTCCGGGCGGGACGGGTCCGTCCTGGCGCAGGAGGGTGGCGCTAATCCGGGTACCGCCGTTGACGATGCTGGCATAGCCCTGCGCGAGATGCAGCGGCGAGGTCGATAGGCCATGCCCATAAGAGATGGTGATCATCGAAAGCTCGGTCCAGTCGCGCGGCACGAGCGGCGCACCGGTCGGGGCCTCGACCATCTCGACCGCCGTGGGCGCAAGAAAGCCGAGGCGGCCGAGGAAGTCGCGCTGGCGGTCGATGCCCATCATCACGGCGACATGGGCCGTACCGATATTGGAGGATTTCACGATGACGTCTGTGGCCGAAAGTTCCGGGCCATAGTTGCGGAAATCGCTGATCCGGAAGCCGCCGAATGTCATGGGGCCGCGGGTGTCGATCATCGTCTGGGCGTTGACGAGGCCAAGTTCGATCGCCTGCGCCATCGGGAATATCTTGAAGACCGAGCCGAGTTCGTAGACTCCCTGGACCGCGCGGTTGAAGAGCGGATTGTCGGACTGGTCGCCCATGCGCGGGGCGGCGGGGCGGTCGTTGGGGTCGAAGTCCGGCAGTGAGGCCATGGCGAGAATCTCGCCGGTATGGACATCCATCAGGATGCCGGCCGCGCCCTTGGCATTCATGATCTGCACGCCACTGTCGAGCACCTCGTCCATCGCGGCCTGCAGCGTGAGGTCGATGGAGAGTGCGAGCGGCTCGCCCTCGGCCGCGGGGTCGCGCAGGCGGGCATCGAAGAAACGCTCAACCCCGGCCGTGCCGATGACTTCGGCCGAATCCACGCCCTCGCG
>JBEIDZ010000017.1:0-15430 GCA_040383215.1 Paracoccaceae bacterium
CTGTCCGACCTCGGGTTCTCGAACCGCGCCGATCTCGAGGTCGAGGTGCCGATCACGGCCGAAGGCGGGGCGCGTGCCCTGATCCTGCTGACCGAACGGCATGCCGACATCGACGCGATCTTCTTTTCGTCCGATACGCTGGCCGTGGGCGCGGTGCAGGAATGCCATCGCCGGGGCTGGCCGATTCCCGGCCGCGTCGCGATCGCGGGCTATGGCGACGCCGACATTGCGGCGCAGCTTTTTCCGCCGCTGACGACGGTACGTGACAGGCGCTACGACATGGGTCTCCGCGCCGCCGGGCAGCTCCTTGACCGTCTGGCCGGGGTGCAGGACCTGCCCGCCATCACCGATGTCGGGTTCGAGATCGTCGATCGCGCCAGTGCCTGAGGCGGCGCAGGCCAGTTCTGCCGCACGGACCGGACAAGGCCCCGTGCCGGCATAAGGTCTGCCGATGCGGAACACGGCGCGTTCGGGATGACCCGTCCGGGTGTTCCTCAGGCCAGGGCTTCGATGCGGCGGACGATCGCGTCGGCCGTCAGCCCGTAGCGCGCCTGGAGCGTCGGGACCGCGCCGCATTCGATATAGCGGTCGGGCAGGCCGATGCGGGTGACCCGCCGCGCGACCCCGGCATCGAAGAGCGTCTCGACCACGAGGCTGGCCAGACCGCCGACCATGACATGGTTTTCGGCCGTCACCACCTGCCCGACCGTGGCGGCAAACTCTGCGACCGCATCGGCATCGAAAGGCTTGATCGTGGGCACATGCAGCACCCCGCAGGACACGCCGCGCGCGGCCAGCGCATCGGCCGCATCCATCGCCCGTTCGGTCATCAGGCCGGTCGAGACGATGCCGACATCCGTGCCGCTGCGCACAAGCCGCGCCTTGCCGATGCGGAACGGCGCGTCAGGATCAAGCACCACCGGCACCGCCCCGCGCAAAAGCCGCATATAGACCGGCCCGTCATGATCGGCGGCCGCCCGCGTTGCGGCGGCGATCTCGCTCGCGTCGCAGGGGTCGATGACGACAAGGCCCGGGATCATCCGCATCAGCGCCAGATCCTCGATCGCCTGATGCGTGCTGCCATACCCCGTGGTCAGCCCGGGCAGGCCGGCCAGAATCTTGACGTTCATCCTTGAATGGGCAACCGCGATGGCGACAAAGTCATAGGCCCGCCGCGTGGCAAAGACGCCATAGGTCGTGGCAAAGGGCACCTTGCCCGTCCGCGCCAGACCGGCGGCAACCGCGATCAGGTTCTGTTCGGCCATCCCGACATTGAAGAACCGCTCGGGGAAGGCATCCCGAAAGGGGTGGATGTCGGTATACTTGCCCAGATCGGCGGTCAGGCCCACGATTTCGGGCCGCGCGGCGCTCAGCGCGGCCAGCGCCCTGCCGAAGGGCGCCTCCAGCGTCGCGCGCGCGCTGCCAGTCGTGTCCTGCCCCATGGCCAGCGTGCGCGGGGGGTCGCCGTTGGCCGTCATGGCATGCCCTCCACGCTCTGCTCGAACGCGGCGATGATGCCGTCCCATTCCCGCACGTCGACGCGAAAGAAATGGGACTTCTCGCTCTGTTCGATCCGTGCCACGCCCTTGCCGGGCAGCGTGCGCAGGATGACCGCCTTGGGCCGGCCGTCCCGGACCCGGCAGGATTGCAGCGCCGCGACGACTGCCGCGATATCGTTGCCGTCGATCTCGACCGTCTCCCAGCCGAAGGCGCGCCACTTGGCTGCGACCGGCTCCATGTCCAGCACCATGGGCCCATCGGCCTGAATGCCGTTGCAGTCGACCAGCGCCACAAGCGCGTCCAGGCCGAAATGTGCGGCCGACATCGCGGCCTCCCAGGTCGACCCCTCCTGCATCTCGCCATCCGAAAGTTCGACAAAGACCCGCGCATCCGACCCGTCGAGCCTGAGCCCCAGCGCCTGTCCGACCCCCTGCCCCAGCCCGTGGCCAAGCGAGCCGCCGATGAGTTCGACCCCCGGCGTGGTGTCGAGCGTCGACATTTCGAGCCGGCTGTCATCGGCGCCATAGGTCGAAAGTTCAGCCACCGGCAGGACGCCCGCCTCGGCAAGGGCAGCCCAGAGCGCGATGGAATAATGCCCGGTCGACAGCAGGAAGCGGTCGCGCCCGGACCAGCGCGGATTGCCGGGATCGTAGCGCAATTCGTGGAAATAAAGGACCGCCAGGACATCGGCCATGCCAAGCCCCTGACCGATGTAGCCCTGCCCCTGACCCCGCGCCATGGTCAGCATGTGCCGCCGCAGGTTGGTCGCGCGGCGGCGCAGCGCGTCCAGGTCGACCCGGTCGGGGGGTGAATTGCGCGCCATGACATCAGTCCTTGTCCAGACCGCCCGACATGTTCAGCCGTTCGGCCGTCATGTAGGCGGGCGCATCGAGACAGAGCCAGACGACAGCATCGGCCACCTCGGCCACCTCGGCCCGGCGGCCAAGCGGCACCCGACGCGTTCGTTCGTCAAGGAATGCCTGCAAGTCGGCACGGCCATTGACGCGCGCCAGCTCGACCTCGGTCGAGCGTTGCATCTCCGTGTCCATCATCCCCGGCGCGACGGAATTCACGAGCACGCCATAGGTGGCGAGCGCAACCGCCGCCGCCCGGGTGATGGAATCGACACCCGCCTTGCTGGCCGTGTAGGCGGTATAGTCGGGCAGCGCCATGCGCGACCCCGGCGAGGTGATGTTGACGATCCGGCCCGAACGCTGGTCACGCATCACCCGCCCCGCCGCCTTGCAGGCCATCGCCAGAGCGGTCACGTTCAGCGCCAGCGTCCGCGTCCAGGAGGCGTGCGTGGAGTCGAGAAACGGTTCGATCACCCCGTATGCGGCGTTGTTGACCAGGATGTCGATGCCGCCCCAGCGCGCGACGACCCTGCCGACGGTCGCCTCGGGTGCGCCTTCGGCGGTGAGGTCGGCGGCCAGCGCATCGACCCCGGCGCCCGTCGCGCGAATCATCTGCGCCGTCTCCTCGAGCCCTTCGGGATTGAGGTCGGTGATGCCGACATGGCAGCCCCGCCGTGCCAGCCGCAGCGCGACCTCGCGGCCAAGCCCGCCGGCCGCACCGGTGACCAGAGCGCGCCTCCTGTCGGGTCCGGGGGATGTCACATTCATCGGAACCTCGACGCTGAGAGGGATTGACCGGATTGATACCGGTACCATACACCATGTCAAGGGGCCCGTTCCTGCCCCCCGACGAACCCCTCCCGGCAGGACGGTGAAGGAAGGAGTTGCAGCATGAAGGTCACGGCGATCGAGACGTTGCGGCTGGCCGAGTTTCCCTTTCTGCTGTGGCTGCGGGTGCATACCGACCGCGGGATCATCGGCACCGGCGAGACGTTCTGGGCCCCCGGCCCGGTCGCGAGTTACTTGCATGAAAACGTCGCCCCCTACCTCATCGGCAAGGACCCCCGCGACATCGAGCTTCACGACCGCACGCTTGGCAGCGTCTATGTCGGTGCACGCGATTCCGGCGCCGAGGTGCGGGGTAACTCGGCCGTCAACATCGCGCTCTGGGATATCTATGGCCAGGCACTGGACGAACCCGTCTGGCGGCTTCTGGGCGGGCGGACCCAGCAAAGCGTGCCGGTCTACAACACCTGCGCCGGCTATGGCCATGTGCGCGCAAGCCGGAAGCATTCCCTGTTCGAACGGACCGAGGACTGGTCGCTGAAGCAGGGCGACCTTGCCGAAGGCCCCTACGAAGACCTGCTGGGCTGGCGGTTCGACGCGGGCGAGCTGGCGAAGAGTCTTCTCTCCGAAGGCATCCGGGCGATGAAGATCTGGCCCTTCGACATCGCGGCAGAGGCATCGAACGGCACCCGCATCTCGCCCACCGACCTCGACCTCGCTCTTGTTCCCTTCCGCAAGATCAGGGAGGCCGTCGGTCGCGAAATGGAGATCATGGTCGAACTCCATGGCCTCTGGACGCTGCCGCCCGCCCTGCGAATTGCCGAGGCGCTCAGACCCTACGATGTGGCCTGGCTCGAAGAGCCGATCCGCTACAACGAACTCGACGCGCTGGCCGAACTCGCGCGGCACACGCCGATCCCGATCGCGGCCAGCGAAAGGCTTGCCTCGCGGCAGGTGTTCAAGCAGCTGATCGACCGGCGCGCAGCGTCGGTCATCATGATCGACCTAGCCTGGTGCGGGGGCCTGTCCGAGGCGCGCAAGATCGCCAACTTGGCCGAGGCGAGCGAACTGCCCGTGACACTGCACGATTGCACCGGCCCCTTCGTCTATGCGGCCAGTTGCGCGCTCTCTTCCACCCTGCCGAATGCGAGTTATCAGGAATGCGTGCGCGCCTATTTCTCCGGCTGGTACACCGAGATCGTGGCCGATCTGCCGCGCGTCTCTGAGGGTCGCGTCGCACCGCTTGACGGGCCAGGACTGGGGCTGCGCCTGCGCGATGAACTGTTCCGGCGCCCCGATGCCACCGTGCAGAAGACCGGGTGATTGCTGGCGCGCAAAGGCCGGACAATCGCACTAGACATTATGCTATTATAATCTACTCTGGGCACAGAGTGATCTCTGCCACCGCACGCGGTGTCCGGGGCCGTTCCGGGGGAGATGTTCCGTGGCCATATCCTTGCTACGCGGCGGGTCGGCGCAACCTGTGTCGGGCAACCTGCCCGACCGTGCGGTCCTGCTGGACCTGTTCGAGGGCATGGTGCTGTTGCGCAAGTTCGAGACGGCGGCCCAGATCGCCTGCCGCAAGGGCGAGACACCAGGATTCCTGCACCTCTACATCGGGCAGGAAGCGACGGCCGTCGGCATCTGCGCACATCTGCGGCAGACGGACTGGGTCACATCCACCCATCGTGGTCACGGACACGCCCTGGCCAAGGGTTCCCACCCCGGGCGCGTCATGGCCGAGCTTTTCGGCAAGGCCGATGGCATCTGCGGAGGTCGCGGCGGCACCATGCACCTCTATGACAAGTCGGTGGGCCTTTTCGGCACCAACGGCATCGTCGGCGCGGGGATCGGCCATGCCGTGGGCATCGGCATGAGCGCGCGCCAGCAGGGCCGGGACGATATCGGCGTCGCCTTCTTTGGCGATGGCGCGTCCAACCACGGCGCGTTTCACGAAGGGCTGAACTTTGCCGCCGTGCAGCGCGCTCCGGCAGTCTTTGTCTGCGAGAACAACCTCTATGCCACCGCGACGCCGCTGAAGTCGATCACGCTCAACCCCGAGATCGCCCAGCGCGCGGCAAGCTATGGCATGGCCGGGGTCGCGGTGGACGGCAATGACGCGCTGGCCGTCTGGTATGCGATGCAGGAGGCGGCCGAGCGCGCCCGCACCGGCAAGGGGCCGACGCTGATCGAGGCCAAGACCTACCGGACCGTCGGCCATCACGAAGGCGATCCGGTGATCGGCACCTACCGCACGCAGGAAGAAGTCGACGCCTGGATCAAGCGCGACCCGATCGACCTTTTCCGCAAGCGACTGGTGCAGGAATTCGCCGCCGCAACGCCCGAAGATCTCGCCGCCATCGAAACCCGCATCGACAAGGTCGTGCAGGAGGCACTCGAATTCGCCCGCAACTCGCCCGAGCCCGACCCCGCGACGGTGCGCCTGCATGTGCTGGCAAATCCGCTCAACCCGCCCGAGGCGCTGCGGACCCGGCCCATGGGCGGAACCCGGGTGCAGGGCTGGCTCGAGGCAGTGCGTGACGGCATTGCCGAAGAGATGCGCGCCAATCCGGCCATCCTTTACTTCGGCGAAGGCACGGGCGAACGCGGCGGCAGCTTTGCCCATACCAAGAACCTCTGGGCCGAGTTCGGGCCGGCGCGGATGGTCGACACCCCGATTTCGGAACAGGGCTTCACGGCGGCGGCGGTCGGCGCCTCGGCCACGGGCACGCGCACCGTCGCCGACCTGATGTTCGCCGACTTCGCCTTCGAGACGGCGGGGCAGATCTTTCTTCAGGCGGCAAAGCTGCGCTACATGAGCAATGGCGAGATGAGCGCACCCATGGTCGTGCGCGCCGCGGCCGGCGCGCTGCGCAGTTCAGGCCCGCATCACAGCGGCAGCTATCATCCCGTCTTCGCACATATGCCGGGGCTGATCGTCTGCGTCCCGTCGAACCCGGCGGATGCCAAGGGGCTGATGAAGACCGCCCTGCGCGCCGCTGACCCGGTCATCATGCTCGAACCCAAGGCGCTTTTCGCCTCAAAGGGCGATGTGCCGGAAGGCCCGCATTATGTCCCCTTCGGCCTGGCCCGGATCGCGCGCAGCGGCACCGACATCACCATCGTCGCCGCCGGCCAGATGGTGCCCCGGGCGCTCGATGCGGCGGTCGAACTTGCAACGCAGGGGGTCGAGGCCGAGGTCATCGACCTGCGCACCATCGTTCCGCTTGACGTGGGCAGCATCGTTACAAGCGTGACGAAGACCCATTACCTGCTGGTCGTCGACGAAGCCTGGGCCATGTGCGGCATCGGCGGCGAGATTGCGCAGGCGATCAACGAGCTTGCCTTCGATCAGCTTGACGGTCCGGTCGGCCGGCTGCACACGGCGCCAACCTCGCATCCCTTCGCCCCTGTGCTTGAACGCGCGATGCTGGTCGATACGGCTGCCATCGTCGCTGCCGCGCGCAGCGTGATTGCCGGCACGCCGCCCGTGCCCGACCACTGGCTGACCACCGGCATCGCCGCCGCAGTTACCCAGTCCCCCACACGTCCCGCAACCCCGCCCGCCCCATCACCCGCCCCGGCGCGCGCCGCCGACACCGCGCTCGCCCCCGGAGAGACCGCCATCGACATGCCCTTCGGCGACCTCACCGTCTCGGAAGGTACCCTCGTCCGCTGGGCCAGGTCCGTCGGCGACCCGGTCAAGGCCGGCGAGCTTGTGGCCGAAATCGAGACCGACAAGGCCGTGGTCGAGATCGAGGCCCCCGCCAGCGGCCGGCTCGCCACGATCCTCGCCCCGGTCGGGACAGTCGTTCCCATGGGCGGGCGGATCGGGACGATCCGGGACTGACCCTCGCCCCTTCTGGCCCCGGCTGCCTTGCAGGTCTATGCTTGTCGCGTCCTTCACCATCCCGGCCCCGACGATGACTGACACTCCCGCAGAGACCAGCCTCTTCCCCCGGCGCAGCCTCGCGCGCAGGAACGGGCCGCTTTATCAGCAGGTCGCGGATCTGATCCGCGACCTCATCACCTCGGGCACGCTCAGGGTCGGCAGCGAGCTTCCCAAGGAAGCACAGATCGAGCAGTACCTCGACGTGAGCCTGATCACCGTCCGCCGCGCTCTGCGCGAGCTCGAGGATGCGGGTCTGATCCGCAAGCGTTCGGCCAAGCCCGCCATCGTGATCGCGCAGAACCCGAGCTCCTCGAACGGGTGGAAGTTCAAGACCTACGACGATCTGACGACATTTACGCGCGATGCCGTCCTGCGCGTGATGTCCTATCGCCGGGAAACCGCCCCGGCCCTGCAAAAGCATTTCGGCATGGCCAAGAACGAGCCGGGCTACTGCCTGCGCGGCTATCTTGCCGTCGGCGATCAGCGCAAGACCCTGGTCACGACCTATTTCCCGCCCGACATCGGCGCGCGCCTGTCGATCGAGGACTTCACCGATGTCCTGATCTTCCGCACGCTCGAACGCTGTCTGGGGGTCAAGGTCGAACGCGCGCTGGCCACGGTGCGGGCCGAGGTCGCCGAAACCGCCGTGGCGCGCGATCTGGAGGTGGCCGTCGGCAGCCCGATCCTGGCCATTGAGATGTTGTACCGCACCGCCGACGAACGCAATGTCGAGCTGACGATCTCGCGCAATCCCGCAGAGCTTTTCAGCCTCAACTATGACATCTCGCTCAATGTCTAGGATCGGCACTTCTGCCGAAACGGCACCACCCCGGGCAGGCGGCGGCTCGCCCCTCTCTTAGATACCGGCAGCAGAGGACAACACGCGATGACTGACATCACCTGTGTGCTCGACGCGCGCGCAGAACTCGGCGAAGGCACACTCTGGGACCCCGAAGCCCAGGTCCTGTGGTGGATCGACATCTGGGGGCGGCTCATCCACCGCTATGACCCCGCCACCGGCGAAGACAGGACATGGGAATCGCCCGAATATCTGGGCTGCCTTGGCCTGCGCGCGAAGGGCGGGCTGATCCTGACCATGGTGTCGGGATTTTTCTTCTTCGACCCCGCCACCGGGCGGTTCGACCCCATCGCCGACCCCGAGGCCCATCTGCCCGACACCCGCTTCAACGATGGCAAGACCGACCGGCAAGGGCGGTTCTGGTCGGGCACGATGTTCGAGGCCCCGGGCCGCAAGGTCGAATTCCAGGGCGCACTCTACCGCATGGACACCGATCATTCGGTTCACCGCGTCGTCACGGGGATTGGCTGTTCGAACGGACTGGCCTGGAGCCCGGACAGCCGGGTCATGTATTTCTCCGACAGCCACAGCCCGGTCGTGCGCGCCTATGATTTCGACCCGGCGACGGGCGAGGTCGAGAACGAACGGGTCTTTGTCGAATTCGCCGGCGCGGGCGACATCGCCGACGGCGCCACGGTCGATGCGGAAGGCTGCTACTGGGTGACGATCCCCTTCAGGGGGCGGGTGGATCGCTATGACCCGCAGGGCCGGCTGATGCAGAGCATCATGATGCCGACCGACCTCCCCACCTGCTGCGAATTCGGCGGCAGGGACCTCGACATCCTCTATGTGACCACGGCCGTCCTGCGCCGCCCGGCCGAAGGGCTGGCAGGCCAGACGGCACCCGGCGGGCTTTTCGCGGTCGATGCGGGCGTCCGCGGCCTGCCCTTGCCGCCTTTCGCCGGCTGATCAGCAAAGGGCCCTGAGGTCGCGGGGCTCGGCCAGGAGCGTCTCGAGCCCGGCATTCCCGTCCTCCCGCGCCGTCAGCCGCCTGGCCTCCGACCACCCTCATCCCGGAATATCCCGCCTTCCAGGCATGGAACGTGCCCTCCGACATCCCGTGCTTGCGGCACAGATCAACCCACGCCGCGCCTGCCTCATTCACCTGCCGGATGGCGATGATCTGCTCTTGCGTCAGTCGGGCCTTCGTCGCCCTCCGTCCTCTCCGGGGGCCGGACCCGCATCGCAGATGGAACACGAGACCCTTCTCAGGTCACCATCTGCCTTCGGACTGCGGTTGTTCGACCCCGCCACCGGCCCCCGGCCGGGGACAGTGACGGGGCCCTTGTCACACCCAGAGAAGAGAAAGCCCTGACCAGTCAGCCCCGGCTGTCCAGGCCCGTCGTCTCGACCACACCATTCTCCTCCAGCACCTTGTTGGTAAAGCTGTAGTCCACGATATCGTCAAGGCCAACCACAGGAACGTCAGCAAAGTCGGGGCTTGCATAGATGAAGTCCATCGACGTCTGCAGCGTTTCGGGGCGCATGCATCCATTCACACACCAGAGCGTTGCGTTGAACTCCGCAATCCGTTCGATGTTTTCGCGTGTCAGGTCCGGGCGGGCAGCGGCAGCAGCCTCGATCCAGCGTTCGGGATTCGCGGCGAAATCGCGCGAGGCCTCCATGATCGCATCGGTAAAGCGCTGGATGGCCTCGCGCTTCTGTTCGATGATGTCATCGCGGGCAACAAGGAATTTCGGTTGTGCCGGGGCGCGCGTGGCGAACACATCCGGGGCCAGCAGCACGTGCAGGCCGGGCGTGTCCTCGATCGCGGCATAGGTGCCGAACGAAACGGTGGTGGCGTCCACCTGACCGGCCGCAAGCGCCTGCACCCGAACAGAGGGGGCGCCAATCGCCACAAAGCTTGGCGACTCGGCGTCAAGGCCGAAGCTGCGCATGACATCCTGGGTGAGCAGATGGTCCAGGCCGCCAATGTCGGAGATGGCAAAGCTGCGCCCGGCAAGGTCGCCGAGAGTTGCGATATCATCACGCGAGGCGATCAGGAAGGGAATGCCCGTGCCGACGGACAGGAACCCGCGGACCGGCAGGTCGTTTGCAGCGTCAAGACGGATGGCGGAATCGATCGTAAGATGGGCCACGTCAACCGCGCCGGACTGCAACGCGGCGGCTGCGGCAGGCGAACCGTCGAGCCCGACGAAAGTGATCTTGACCTCGTGCCGGTCGAAATAGCCGAAGTCCTGGGCCAGTTGGAAAACCGAAGAGGTCGTCGGGTTGAAGACATCGTCGTCACTGGCGAGCGTGACAACGAGTTCGGGGATATCCTGGGCAAGTGCCCCGCCTGCCCCGGCGAATAACGCAAGAAGAGCGGGAGCCAGAGCGGAACGTATCTGCGGCATGGTCGTATTGAACATGATGGACCTCTTTCTTGGGGTAGGTTGCTGAGGAGACGTCACGGAAAGGTCAATGCGCGGCCGCAAAGACCGGAAGAGGATCGAATTCCTTCTTCAGGATCGACCCGACAGCGTCATGGCCCATCCAGCCGCGGATGAGCGTGGCATAGATCCGCCGGAAGTCGGTCGTGAAACGGAGGTTGCCCTCATCGAGGTCGGTCAGGCTGGGCACGGCCCCATAGTGGCCACCTTGGATCGGTTTGCCGATGATGAAGGCAGGGCCTGCCGTGCCGTGATCCGTCCCGCGGCTGGTGTTTTCGGCCACACGGCGGCCGAATTCGGAGAATGCCATCAGGACAACGTCTTGGCCGCGGCCGATACGATCCATGTCGCGCAGGAAGGCCGCGATATGATCCGAGGTATAGGACCAGAGCCGCGCATGCAGGTCGGCCTGGTGGACATGGGTATCAAAGGCATTGTTGCGATAGGGTACATAGTAGACCCGGGTCGGGAAATCGGCCGCGATCAACGCCGCCACCCGTTCAAGACCCCAGCTGAGTAGGCCGTAGTCGATGGGGGTGCGGTAGTTCGTCCAGGCCTCCCGCACGAGCCGTTCCGATCGGCTGGCACTTGCCGCAATGTCATAAAGATAGTCCAGCACGGGGTTCCCTGAACTGTTGCCGGGCCTGTCGCCGATGGCGACGGCCTCAGCTTCGGCGTGGAACAGGCTTCGGCTGAACTTGTCAGGATCATCAAAGACAAGCGGGACATGGTGCATCGCCTTCACGGCAAGCGACTGGTGGTCATCGATATTGACAAGGAGGTTCTGCACATGGCCCAGGGGGTCGATGGCGTCAGCCATCCGACCAAGCCAGCCATAGGCTTCGCCGCTGTTCGGCGCGCCGGTCTGCCAGAAGGCCATCGATGAGAAATGCGAAAACGACGGCTGGTCATAGCCGACACCGTGGACGATGGCCATCTGCCCGTCCTTGTAGAGCCGTTCGAACCCGGACATCGTCTTCTGGAAAGCGAAATGGTCGTCGATGCGGATCGCCCGATCTCTCCGGATGCCAAGATGCGGACGCGCCCGGTAATAGGCGTCATCGCCATGTGGAATGACCGTGTTCAGCCCGTCGTTGCCGCCCGAAAGCTCCACGATCACAAGGATGCGGCCATTGCTTGCCTGTCCGGTCAGCCCGGTCCAGACGGGCGATGTGGTGATGCCCCCGGCGCCCCCGAGCACGACACTCCCATAGCCCGCCTCCACGAGGCCCTTCTTGTCTTCGCTCGTCAGATTCAGTGACCTGGCCATCTGGCGGCTCCCGTGATCAGGCGAGTTGATATTGCGGGGTACACATGATCGCATGCGCGACCAGCCGCAGGCCGTATTCGGAATAGCCCTTGGCATGACCGAGATCGGAGGTGCCGAGTTCATCGGTCAGCATCCCGACCAGTACAGCCCGCGACGGCACGGTCAGTGGCACGCAGAGCAACCGCGCGGCAAGCAGATCGACGGCCTCCTCGGCAGTGCGGGCACCCTCAGCGGCGACGATCTGCGTCAGGTCGAACCGAGCCGCTGCGCGGGAAATGGGCTTCAGCCGGCGCATGGCCTCTTGCCATCCGACGAGACTGCCATACCGCGTGTTGAAGTGTTCCTGGATGCCGGCCTGCGCGCTCGGCGCCGCACCTTCCTCGAGCGTTGCAGCGGTGATTTCCATTCCGGCATTGATGTTGGCGTTGGTGCGGCGGACGATGTCTCCAGGCTCGTTGTTCGGATCGACAAATGAAATCATGTCGGGGAACATCACCTCGCGGGCAAAGTTGCCGCGTTCGAACAAAAGACCCGGGGTAATCCAGGCACGCCCCTCGCTCCACCCGGCAACGGTCGGCGGATAGAGCAGAATCTGCCCCAGCGTCTTACCCACCGTGTAAGGATCGGGAATCCCCGGCAGAGCATCGAGGCCAAGCTTGCGGTATGTCGATACGATGAGTTCGGTCGGCGACATGATATGCGTCGCGACCGACGCCTCCGCGTAGAAATCCTCCGACCGGAAAAGGGTGGCAAGAAACGGAGCCACCCTGTAATCCCCCTGTCGGAAAAGCTTGCCAAGAACGTCGGCAAAGTCGGGCGAGATGTCCTCGCGGACAAAGAAACGGTAGATCTTTGACGCGATGAAGGTCGCCGTTTGCTCCTGGCCTAGGATGATGGAAAGGATGTCGTCGCCGTCGAAGTTGCCGGTCCTGCCCAGGAAAGTCTTTTCCCCGGCGTCGTGCTTGGCCTCGTCGAAAAGGAAGGCAAGGTCGTCATTGCTCCACCCGGTAAAGGCGCGGGCAGCCTCGCGGATATCGTCCTCGGTGTAATTGCCGACACCCATGGTGAAGAGTTCCATGACCTCGCGGCCAAAGTTTTCGTTCGGGGCTCCCTTCACGTTGTGCGTCGCGTCAAGAAAGACCAGCATCGCCGGGTCCTTGGCCACTGCCGTCAAAAGGTCGCGGAAACTGCCCAGCGCGCAGCGGCGCAATGTGTCGAGCTGCAGCTTGAGTTTGCGATAGTCTCGGACTTTCTCTTCGCCAGTGGCGAAATGGCCGTGCCAGAACAGCGTCATCTTCTCTTCAAGCGGATGGCCACTGCGCAGCATCCGGTCAAGCCACCAGAAGGCGAGACGGCGGGTTTCCAGCATGCTGGCCCGTCGCCAGAAGAAGAAGCGGTTCGTTGCAGGCTGAAGCTGGCGCGGCCCGCTTGGTTTGTTCGCAACGCCCATGACCTGGCCGGTTTCGGCCGCCCGGTCTGTCGTGGCCGGGCGCGAGGGCGGAAAATCCGCAAGACTGGGGTCCCAGAAACCGGATTCGTCAAAGTCCGCAAGGATGGGGCCATCTGCCCGACCCCTGAGCATCATGTCGACGGCCTCTGCCGGTGGCATCGCCGCAAGCGCGCGTACATCCGACGGCGTTCCGCCAAAACCGGCGCGCCTGAGTAAATGCGCCGCCCGCTCAACATTCCACTGGGCGGCATCTATCGGCGCGAGGCTCTCCCTTTCAGGCGACACGATTGTGGCCTCTCCTCTCACCCGCCGCTGTCTGCAGCAGCGCTCGTCTTCGGGATGCTATGCGAGGAGCCGGTTCCGGACTATTCCCCGGGGCCTTATCAACGCGATAGAGGATACTTATCGGGCTTCGTCTTCCGGGGTCAGCCCATCTCCAAAGGCTCCCGCCAGTTCCTCGAGAGCCGCGCCTTCGCGACCCATCGCATGGATCCTGTCCCAAAGCCTGCGTCGCAGGTCTGCAAAAGCGGGAAGTCCGCGCGGGTCAGCCCGCCAGCGCGGTTCGGGGAGTTCGACTGTCACGACAGCGTCCAGACGGCCCGGCCGCGGGCGCAGGACGACGATCCGCTGTGACAGGATGATCGCTTCGTCGATGTCATGGGTCACGAAGACCACCGCCATGCGGCGCCGTTCCCACAGCCGATACAATTCCCCGCGCAGCGTCTCGCGCGTCATCGCATCAAGTGCGGCAAAGGGTTCGTCCATCAGGAGGATTTCCGGCTCGACTGCCAGTGCACGGGCAAGTCCCACCCGTTGCTGCATGCCGCCCGACAACTCGTGCGGATAGGCGTCGGCAAAGTCGCGCAAGCCCACAGCGCCAAGCAACGCCTCCGCCCGGGATCTGCGAGCCTCGGACGACTGACCCCGAAGGCCCAGAACGAATTCGATGTTCCCGGCAACCGTACGCCATGGCAAAAGCCGGGCGGACTGGAACACCATCGCCATGTCCAGTGTCGGCACGGGCGGGCGGCCCTTGACATGAACCTCGCCCTCGTCGGGTGCGATCAGGCCATCGATCAGGCGCAGCAAGGTCGTCTTGCCACAGCCTGACGGGCCGACGACGCTGACGAATTCCCCAGGACCGATGTCGAGTGACAAGTCATGAAGGGCAAGGACCTGACCGTCCTTGAATGACTTGCTGACCGCTTTCAAAGAAATCAAAGGCGGTGCAGTCGCGCCCACGTCAGCCGCCATCCCGCAGGGTCAAACGCCAGCGGCCGAACCGCCGCTCGGCAGTCCTGAGCGCGATCGTGATGAGAATGCCAAGCACCATCATCACGATCACCACGGCGAAATAGCGGTCCATCTGGAACCGGTTGCCCGCCTTGATCATGAGCCCGCCCAGACCCGATTGCGCCATGGTCAGTTCGGCGATCACTGTGCCGACGATGCAGACCGCCGCCCCGATGCGCAGCCCCGACAGGATCGAGGGCAGCGCATCGGGCACCATGACCTGCCAGAACAGCACCCGCCGCGGCGCGCCAAAGGATTGCGCCATCTCGATCAGGTCCTTGTTGGCGTTGGCGATCCCGGCCGTCGTGCTGATCAGGATCGGAAAGAACGCCGCCAGCCAGACCAGTACGACCTTCGCCTCGGTGTAGAGCCCGAACCAGACGATGATCAGGGGAATGAAAGCGGCGCCCGGCGTTGCGTTCAGGGCGTTGACAAACGGGTCGAGAATCCGCCTGAGGAACGGAAAGCCGCCCAGCAGGATACCCCCAAGGATGCCCGTGGTGGAGGCGAGGAGGAAGCCAAGACCCAATACCATGAGCGACTCGGCCAGGGCGCGGGGAATCGTCCCGTCGGACCACATCTCGACACTCTGCCGGAACACGCTCTCGGGACTGGGCATGACCAGGTTGCCCGACGTCGTGTTCAGGATCTTCATGCCAAGGACCAGCGCCAGCACGATGGCGGCCTGCCATCCTATGGCGATCCAGCGCCTGCGGGACCGGTCCAATCCGGCGTTGCCACGGCCTTCCTTGCCCGGCATGCCGTGCGGCAGAGCCTGACCTGCATCCCGCGCGATCAGATCCTTCGGCGTTCGGTCTGCCATACCATCCTTCCGCCGAGTCCGAGCCCCTCGTCCGCATTCCGCCACTCGGTCGTTTATACGGATCAGCGGGGTGCGACTCGAATAGTCTGTATTGGAAAAGCTGCACCTTGTCGCGGCTATTGTTCCCGGGAGCCCCTTTTGACGGGAGTACGGGTGCCGGAAATGGACGGAGTCTCAACAGATATCGAGGCCGAACTGGCCGGCTGGACCGAAACCGGACCGCACAAGGTCGGGCTGCCCATGACCCTGCATCAACTGCGGATCTTCAATGCCGTCGTGAATGCAAAGACGATGACGAGCGCGGCCAAGC
>JBEIDZ010000018.1:0-15341 GCA_040383215.1 Paracoccaceae bacterium
CCGCGCGCATGAGCCGGTGAGCCGGGCAGAGGCGCGGCGGCGGGGGGTGGAGGCGCTGCGGGCGGTCAGGCTGTCGCAACCCGAGCGGCGGATGGGGCAGTATCCGCACGAGCTGTCGGGCGGCATGCGCCAGCGGGTGATGATCGCGATGGCGCTGGCGCTCAGGCCCGAGGTGCTGATCGCGGACGAGCCGACGACCGCGCTCGACGTGACGGTGCAGCGCGAGGTGCTGGACCTTCTGCGCGACCTGCAGCGCGAGACGGGGACGGCGATCATCCTGATCACCCATGACATGGGCGTGGTGGCCGAGATGGCCGACCGCGTGATCGTTCTTCGCGAGGGGCGGATGGTGGAGGCGGCGCCGGTGGCCGATCTCTTTGCCCGGCCTGCGGCCGGCTATACCCGCGATCTGCTGGCCGCCGTGCCGCGGCTGGGGGTCACGCCCCAGCGGCCGCAGAAGGCGGACGAGCCCGTTGCAGAGCTGCGTGATCTCTCCGTGCGTTTTCCTTTGCGCGGCGGCGTGCTCGGCCGCGTCGTCCAGCAGGTCCACGCGGTGGAGGGCGTGAGCTTTGGCATCCGCAGGGGCGAGACCTTCGCGCTTGTCGGTGAATCGGGCTGCGGCAAGTCGACCATCGCGCGGGCAATCGTCGGACTCGTCCCGCATCAGGGCCGGATCGCGGTCGCGGGCGAGGAATTGCGCCCGACCGATGCGGCAGGGCTGAAACGGTTGCGCCGTCGGGTGCAGATGGTGTTCCAGGACCCGATGGCCGCACTCGACCCGCGCTGTCGGGTGGGCGAACTGGTGGCCGAGCCGCTGGCGATCCACGGGATCGGCACACCGGCCGAGCGGCGGGCGCGGGCGGCGGACCTGATGGAGCGGGTCGGGCTGACGGCGGTGCAGATGGACCGTTATCCGCATGAATTCTCGGGCGGTCAGCGCCAGCGCATCTGCATCGCCCGCGCGCTCGCGCTCCGGCCCGATCTGGTGATTGCCGATGAAAGCGTCTCGGCGCTGGACGTGTCGGTGCAGGCGCGGGTGCTGGACCTGTTGCGGGAATTGCAGCGGGAATTCGCGCTGTCCTATCTGTTCATCAGCCATGACATGGCGGTGGTCGAAAGCATGGCCGACCGGGTCGCGGTGATGTATCTGGGACAGATTGTCGAGACGGGGACGGTCGGCCAGGTCTTTGGCGACCCGCGCCATCCCTATACGCGGCGGTTGCTCGAGGCCGTGCCGGTACCCGATCCTGCCCATCTGCGCCCGCCCGCCCCCCGCCTTGCGGGCGAGCCGGCAAGCCCGGTCCATCCGCTGGGAGGGGGGCCTGTGCGCGTGACGCTGAACGATGTCGGGGGCGGACATCTGGTGGCCGAGGATGACGAAGGCACAGTGACCAGGTTCAGCGCGTGACTGCGCGCAGGCCCGCCATGGGGCTGCACCGGTATACACGACGGGACATGGCGTGATTTTCGGTTGAGTGCTGCCCGGCGCAGGCCTATTGAGGGTCATGATCACGCAGAAGATGAAATACGCGCTGAAGGCGCTGGTCGAACTTGCCGCCGAACGGGCCGGCGACGGCGGGGCCCTGCGGATCGAGGAAATCGCGCAGCGGTCTGGTACGCCGAAGCGTTTTCTGGAACATATTCTGCTGGAGCTGCGCAACGCGGGCTATGTCGCCTCGGTCCGGGGGCGGCATGGCGGCTATGCCCTGATCAAGGAGCCGCGCGAGGTGCCGCTGAGCGAGCTTCTGAGGCTGATCGACGGGCCGATCGCGCCGTTGCCCTGTCTGTCGCGGCGGGCCTATCAGCGCTGCGAGGATTGCAGCGACGAATCGAACTGCCGGATTCGCCGGGTGTTTGGCGAGGTTTTCTGGTCCTATCTCCTGCTCATCGAATCGCTGAGCCTGGCTGATCTGGTTGCGGCGCCGGATGGGGCCCGGACTGAACTCGGGACGGTCTGAGCGCGTTTCAGCGACAGGGTGCGGCGTCCCCGGCGCCTGTCTGTAGAACAATCTTCTCTTATCACGACTTATTTTGGCGTGAATATTTTGTTGCATAACACGACTTAACCGGTAGAGATTAAGGTCATCAAGGATCGACCCGGAGGTGAAGCAGATGACCGGTACGCGACAGATAGCGAGGGTTCCGGCCCGGCGCCGCCCCTGGGCGGACATCGTTCCGGGGTCGGTCTGCATCGTGACGCTGGTTGACCGCAGGACCGGGTGTCCACTGAGCGTGAACGGACGGCGGATCGCAGTCTATACCCGGTCGCCCGAGATTGCGGCCGAAGAGCTGCTGGGGGGCCGGGACCCGACCGACTGGGATGTCAGGGTGCAGGCGCTCGATCCGGCGCGGCGGCGGCAGTGATGTCCGGCTGTCTTCCTGAACCATTCAGCCTTTCTGCGGAAGCGATGATGCGGGCCGGTGCAACCAGTCCGCGAGAGACAGAGGAGTGCAAGATGCAACACGCAACGATTTCACTGACGGACAAGTTGAAGGCGAGTGGGGACATGGTCTGGACCTTGCCTGATGGCCGGGTCGCGATCCGCGACCGCGACCGGATCAGCGTGGGCTGGCCGGTCGAGCCGAAACCGGCTGATTCACCGGTGCGGCGCGGCCTTGGGCATTTCCTGCGCGGCTTCCGCCTTGTTGTGGCCGGGTCGGCCGTGGCGATCACAGCGTTGGCCGCGGCACCCGGGGCACAGGCGCAGGACACGCTGCTGAACGTGAGCTACGATCCGACACGCGAGCTTTACCGGGAGGTCAACGAGGCCTTCAGCGCGTGGTGGCAGGCGCAGGGCAATGCGCCGGTGTCGATCGAGCAGTCGCACGGCGGCTCCGGTTCGCAGGCGCGCGCGGTGATCGACGGGCTTGGCGCGGATGTGGTGACGCTGGCGCTTGCCGCCGATATCGACGCGATCGCCGAAAAGACCGGCCTTATCCCTGCGGACTGGCAGGCGCGGCTGCCGCACAACTCCTCGCCCTATACCTCGACCATCGTGTTCCTGGTGCGCGAGGGCAACCCCAAGGGGCTGGCCGACTGGGGCGACCTGATTGCCGAGGGCGTGCAGGTGATCACGCCGAACCCCAAGACCTCGGGTGGCGCACGCTGGAACTACCTTGCGGCCTGGGCCTGGGCCGAACGCAACGGTCAGGACCCCCGCGCGGTCGTGGGCGCGCTCTACCGCAACGTGCCCGTGCTCGATTCCGGGGCACGCGGGTCGACGCAGACCTTCGTCGAACGTGGCATCGGTGACGTGCTGCTGGCCTGGGAAAACGAGGCTTATCTCGCGCTCGCCGAGCTTGGCGAAGATCAGTTCGACATTGTCGTGCCATCGGTGAGCGTGCTGGCTGAACCGCCCGTGTCGATCGTCGACGGCAACCTTGCGACGCCCGAGGAGCGGGCGCTGGCCGAGGCTTACCTGAACTTCCTTTATTCCCCCGAGGCACAGGCGCTCATCTTCAAGCACTATTACCGGGGCTGGGACACGTCGCTGGCCGCGCCCGAGGATGTGGCGCGCTTTCCCGCGGTCGATCTTGTGAGCATCGCGGATTTCGGCGGTTGGGCGAAGGTGCAGCCCGAACATTTCGCCGATGGCGGGGTCTTCGACCAGATCTACGTCGCGCCGTGACCATGCGGCCGCTCGTCCATCGCTCGCCGATCCCTGGTCTCGGGCTCTCGGCGGGCATCACGCTGACGATGCTCTCGCTCGTCGTCATCCTCCCGCTCGGCGCCCTTCTCACGAAGGGCGCCGTCTTTGGCGTCCAGAACGTCTGGGAGGTGATCAACCGCGAGCGAGTCTGGGCGGCGCTCTGGCTGTCGTTCCGGTTGTCGTTTCTGGCGGCGCTGTTCAACCTGGTCTTCGGCACGCTCCTGGCCTGGGTGCTCGTGCGCTACCGCTTTCCGGGGCGGCGTATCCTCGATGCGGCGGTGGACCTGCCCTTTGCGCTGCCCACCGCGGTGGCGGGGATCGCGCTGACCGCGCTTTATGTGCCAAAGGGGCCTTTCGGTGCGATCCTTGCCGACTGGGGGATCAAGGTCGCCTATACCCCGCTTGGCATCTTCATGGCGCTGGTCTTTGTCGGGCTGCCCTTTGTCGCGCGCACCGTCCAGCCCGTGGTCGAAGAGATCGAGCGCGAGGTCGAGGAGGTCAGTGCCACGCTCGGCGCAGGCCGGGCCTATACCTTGCGCCGGGTGATCCTGCCCATGCTTCTGCCGGCGATGCTGACTGGCTTTGCGCTCGCGCTCGCCCGCGCGGTGGGAGAATACGGGTCGGTCATCTTCATCGCTGGCAATATCCCGCTGGTGTCCGAGATCGCGCCGCTGCTGATCGTCATCCGGCTGGAGGAATTCGATTATGACGCGGCCGCCAGCATCGGGATCGCGATGCTCGTCATCTCCTTCGTCATGCTGCTCGTTATCAACCTCATCCAGGTCCTGAGCCGGCGGAGGACCGGGCATGTCTGACGCCGCGCTCTGGCCGCCCCGCACCTCCACCGCCCCACGCCGGGGGCGCCCGGTCACGACCGAGACGCCGCTCGTGCGGCGCACGCTCATCGCCATGGCGGTGATCGGGCTCGGGCTGCTTGTCTTCGCGCCGCTCGTCGTGGTCTTTGTCGAGGCGCTGGAGGACGGGGTTGCCGCCGCAGTCGCCAGCCTCGGCAAGCCCGATGCGCAGGCGGCGATCCGGCTGACCTTGACGATTGCAGCGATTTCGGTGCCGGCGAATGCGGTCTTCGGGATCGCGGCGGCCTGGTTCATCACCAAGTACGACTTCCGCGGAAAGGCGTTCCTGATCACCCTGATCGACCTGCCCTTTTCGGTCAGCCCGGTCGTGGCGGGCCTGTGCATCGTGCTGATGTTCGGGGCGAATTCGCTGGTCGGCGGCTGGCTGGTCGCGCAGGGGATGCCCATCGTCTTCGCCCTGCCCGGCATCGTGCTGGCCACCATGTTCGTGACCTTCCCCTTCGTCGCGCGCGAACTGATCCCCGTCATGATCGAACAGGGCCGGGCCGAGGAAGAGGCGGCGCTCACGCTCGGCGCCTCGGGCTGGCGGACGTTCCGGACGGTGACACTTCCGAATATCCGCTGGGCGCTGCTCTACGGCGTGCTTCTCTGCAATGCCCGTGCGATGGGCGAATTCGGGGCGGTCGCCGTCGTCTCGGGCAAGATCCGGGGGCAGACGGCGACGATGCCGATCACGATCGAGATGCTCTACAACGAATATCTCTCGGTCGCGGCCTTTGCGCTCGCCGCCGTGCTCACGCTGCTCGCCCTCGTCACGCCCCTGCTCAAGACGCTGCTCGAGCTGCGCCACGCCGACCAGCTTTCCGCCAGCCACCGCCACTAGGGGCCGCCCATGCATATCGAGATCGAGGACATCTCCAAGGAATTCGGCACGACCGCCGCGCTGCATCCCGTGTCGCTCGCCATCCCATCGGGCGCGCTTGTGGCGCTGCTCGGGCCGTCGGGGTCGGGCAAGACCACGCTTTTGCGCATCCTCGGCGGGCTCGAGTTTCCCACCGCCGGCCGGGTGCTTTTCGACGGGCAGGATGCGACCGGCGTGACCGTGCAGGACCGGCGCGCGGGCTTCGTGTTCCAGTCCTATGCGCTTTTCCGGCACATGACGGTGTTCGAGAACATCGCCTTTGGCCTGCGGGCGCGGCCGCGGCGCAGCCGCCCGCCCGAGGCCGAGATTGCCCGCCGGGTCGGCCGGCTTCTTGACCTGATCCGGCTGCCCGAGATCGGCGCGCGCTACCCTTCACAACTGTCGGGCGGGCAGCGGCAGCGCGTGGCGCTGGCACGTGCGCTGGCGATCGAGCCGCGGATGCTGCTTCTGGACGAACCCTTCGGGGCGCTGGATGCCAAGGTGCGGAAGGAGTTGCGGCAGGGGTTGCGCGATATCCACGACACGACCGGGCTGACGACTGTTTTTGTCACGCATGACCAGGACGAGGCGATGGAGCTGGCCGATCTGGTTGTGGTGATGTCGATGGGCCGGATCGAACAGGTGGGCCGGCCTGACGACATCCGCGCCCGCCCGAAGACAGACTTCGTGCGGGAGTTCATCTCGGCATGAGCCTGCCGAACGCACCCACCGGGGGACTTGACCGGATCGACCGCAAGATCCTGCATGAACTGATGCGGGACGCCTCCCTGCCGGTCTGGCAGCTGGCCGAACGGGTGGGTCTTTCGCAGACGCCCTGCTGGAAAAGGGTCCAGAAGCTGGAGTCGACCGGCGTGATCACGGGCCGGGTCGCCATCGTCGACCCAGCCCGGATCGGCCTTGCGTTGACTGTCTTTGTCGAGATCGCCGCGGCGGAGCACAGTACAGGCTGGCGGGAAGGTTTCGAAGGTCTGGTTGCCGATCATCCCGAGATCGTGGAAGTCCACAGGATGGCAGGTGAGATCGACTACCTTCTCAAGCTGAGCGTGCGGGGGACGGAAGGGTACGATGCATTCTACCGTGACCTCACCCGGCGGCTGGCCTGCAGAAGCGTGACATCGAAATTCTCGCTCGAGCGGATCCGGGTTACCACGGTCCTGCCCGTCGACACGATCACACCCTGAGCGGGGTGGCGGTGTCGTCCTGCGGTGCTGCGCCTGGTGCGGGTTCTGCGATCACGACTTCGGTTCCCCAGTCACGGCACCTTGCGGCGAGGGAGGGTGGCAGTGGCCTGTCGGTAAAGAGGGCGTCGACATCCGCCAGCGACGCGATCCGTGCCGGTGCCATGCGCATGAGCTTGGAATGATCCGCAACAAGGTAGGCGCGGCGCGACTGGCGCAGAATGGCCTGGCTCACCCCGACTTCGTGGATGTCGAAGTCGAGGAGATCGCCGTCGGGGTCGATCGAGGAGCATCCGATGACGGCGAGGTCGAACTTGAAGGCCTGGATCGTGTCGGCGGCGACCTTGCCGACGAGCCCTCCGTCCGACCGGCGCAGGCTGCCGCCGGTGACGATGATCTCGCAATCGGGATTGGCCATCAGGATGTTGGAAACGTGGATGTTGTTGGTCACGACCAGCAGCTTCTGGTGATGCAGAAGCTCGCGCGCGACGGCTTCGGTCGAGGTCCCGATGTTGAGGAAGATCGAGGCATCGCGCGGGATGCGCGCGGCGCATTCCCGCGCAATCGCGGCCTTGCCGTGATGGTTGAGCGAGCGGCGCTCATCATAGGCGATGTTGGTCGTTCCCGAAGGCAGGACGGCGCCGCCGTGCACGCGTTCGAGCCGGCCAAGTTCGGCCAGATCGGTCAGGTCGCGCCGGATCGTCTGCAGCGTCACGCCGAAATGTTCTGCCAGATGTTCGACGGTCACCTTGCCGTCGCGGCGGGCGATCTCGAGGATTTCGGGATGGCGGAACGTCTGGGACATCGGCGGCACTCTGTTTGACGTATGTTTGCACCGGGCCGACCATGACGCAAGGCGCAGGCTGGCGGTGGCGATTCGTGTCTCTGGATGCGGGCAGGTCCGGCGAGCGGTCAGGATTGCGGTCGGGGCCTGAATGGCAGGCCGATGGATTTGCTTGCGGATTTGGAAATCGAAACGAAACGAAGATTTCAGGCTTCCTTCTTGCGCGGCGGCAGGCCATGTTCCGCCTGTAGAGCACGGGAGGACGGGGTGCAGCACGAGCCGGCGGCCGAGATGGCCGATGTGTTTGTGATCGGCGGCGGGATCAATGGCTGCGGCATTGCGCGCGATGCGGCGGGGCGAGGCTTGCGGGTTGTGCTGGCCGAGATGGGCGATCTGGCGTCGGCGACCTCTTCGGCATCGACCAAGCTGTTTCACGGCGGGCTGCGTTATCTGGAGTATTTCGAGTTCCGTCTTGTCCGGGAGAGCCTGATCGAGCGCGAGACGCTGTTGCGGATGATGCCGCATATCAGTTGGCCCATGCGGTTTGTCCTGCCGGTGGCAGGGGATATGCGGTTCGAGAGCGAGACGCCGACGGCGCGGCTGCTGGCTGCAACGATGCCCTGGATGAAGGGCAGGCGGCCTGCCTGGCTGATCCGGCTGGGGCTTTTTCTTTACGATCACCTGGGCGGGCGTGAGGTGCTGCCCGGGACGACGGCGGTAAGCCTGAAGGGGACCCCGGAGGGTGCGCCGCTTGAACCGCGGTTCGAGACGGCCTTCGAGTATTCGGACTGCTGGGTCGAGGATTCGCGGCTTGTCGTTCTGAATGCGCGCGATGCGGAGGCACGGGGCGCGCGCATCATGACTCGGACCCGGGTGACGGGTGCCGAACGCGGCAGCGACCACTGGACGATCGAAACGAAAGATTGCGAAAGCGGGGCGCTGCTGCGGCACCGGGCGCGGGTTCTGGTCAATGCCGCGGGCCCCTGGGCCGGAGAGATCATCCGCGGGACGCTGCGGATCAATTCGTCCGAGCGGGTGCGGCTGGTCCGGGGCAGCCATATCGTGACGCGGCGGCTGTTCGACCACGGCAAGTGCTATTTCTTTCAGGGCACCGACGGGCGGATCATCTTTGCCATACCCTATGAGACGGATTTCACGCTGATCGGGACGACGGATGCCGAGCATCCCGATCCTTCGGTCGTGCCGGTCTGCACCGAGGCCGAGAAGGACTACCTCATCGGCTTTGCCAACCGCTATTTCCGGCGCAAGATTTCGGCCGCCGACATCGTCTGGACCTATGCCGGGGTGAGGCCGCTTTACGACGACGGCGCCTCGAGCGCGACGGCGGCAACGCGGGATTACACGCTGAAGCTGGACGAGGCCGGGGGGGCACCGCTCCTGAACGTGTTTGGCGGAAAGATCACGACCTATCGCAAGCTGGCGGAGGGGGCGGTCGAGAAGATCGGCCCGTTCCTGAGCGGGGCGGAGGGACCCTGGACGCGCAGTGCGCCGCTGCCGGGGGGCGATTTCCCGGTGGACGGAGTCGCTGCGCTGGTCGCGGCGCTGCGGCGCGCGCATCCCTTTCTGACCGAAGCCTGGGCGCTGCGGCTGGTGCGCGCCTACGGGACCGAGGCGCGCGAGGTGCTGGGGGGCGCGGGGAGTGCGGCAGAGCTCGGGCGCGACTTCGGCGCGACGTTGACGTCGCGCGAGGTTCTGTGGCTCATGCAGAAGGAATTCGCGCGGACCGCCGAGGATGTGCTCTGGCGACGCAGCAAGCTGGGGCTGCGGCTGACGGCCGATCAGGCCCGCGTGCTTGACGCCTGGATGGCTGAGCACCGTGGCGAGGCCGTGGCGCCTGCGGCGGCCGAATGAGGGGAGGGGCGGGCGGATGGCGCTGGAGCTGAAGGGCGTCTCGAAGGTGGTGGATGGCCAGACCCATATCCATCCCACCGACCTGCGCTTTGAAAAGGGCACGATGAACGTGCTCCTCGGCCCCACGCTTTCCGGCAAGACCACGCTGATGCGGCTGATGGCCGGGCTCGACGTGCCGGCGACGGGGCGGGTGTTCTGGGACGGGCGCGATGTCACGGGCCTGCGCGTTCAGGACCGGCGCGTTGCGATGGTCTATCAGCAGTTCATCAACTATCCGTCGATGACGGTCTATGACAACATCGCCTCGCCGCTGCGCCTTCTGGGGCTGAACGGCGCCGAGATCGACCGGCGCGTGCGGTCCACGGCGGAGCTCATGCGCCTGACTCCGATGCTCGGCCGCAAGCCGCTCGAACTCTCGGGCGGTCAGCAGCAGCGCTGCGCGCTCGCTCGCGCGCTGGTCAAGGATGCGGGCCTCGTCCTGCTCGACGAACCGCTCGCCAACCTCGACTACAAGCTGCGCGAAGAGCTGCGCATCGAGATTCCGAAAATCTTTGAGGCTTCCGGCGCGATCTTCGTCTACGCCACGACCGAACCCGAAGAGGCGCTTTTGCTCGGCGGCCATACCGCCACCCTCTGGCAGGGCCGCGTCACCCAGTTCGGCCCTACGCCCGAGGTTTATCGCCAGCCCGTCGACGCCACCACCGCACGGGTCTTCAGCGATCCGCCGATGAATTTCCTGCGCATGACCAAGTCCGGCGCAAGGATCGCCTTCGGCAAGGGCCAGAGCATGCCCGCCACGGGCCGGCTTGGCGCGCTGCCCGACGGCACTTATCTGGCCGGCTTCCGGCCCAATCACCTCGAAATCGGGCGGCATACGGCCGATGCGGTGGAATTCACCGCACACCTGTCCGTCACCGAACTGACCGGGTCGGAAACCTTCGTCCATCTCGACCACCACGGCGACAAATGGGTGGGGCTGATCGAGGGCATCCACGACCTGCGCCTGGGCGAGGATATCCGCGTCTATCTCGACCCCGCCCATGTCTATGTCTTTGCCGAGGACGGGCGGCTGGTCGCGCCTGCGCCCTACGCCTTGGCTGCCTGAGGAGACGCCGGATGGCCCGGATCACGCTCGACACGCTCGCGCATTCCTACCTCCCCGCGCCCAAGGGCGATGGCGATTATGCGCTGAAGGCTCTCGACCTTGTCTGGGAGGATGGCGCGGCCTATGCGCTGCTCGGTCCCTCGGGCTGCGGGAAGTCGACGCTTCTCAACATCATCTCGGGGCTTGTCCAGCCGAGCCAGGGCCGCATCCTCTTTGACGACCGCGACGTGACCCATGCCGCGACGGCCGAACGCAACATCGCCCAGGTGTTCCAGTTCCCGGTCGTCTATGACACGATGACCGTGCGCGACAACTTGGCGTTTCCCTTGCGCAACCGCGGCCGGGACGAAGCCTATGTCGCCACCCGCGTGGCCGAGATCGCAAAGATGATCGGCATGGAAGACATGCTCGACCGCAAGGCCCGCCGCCTGACGGCCGATGCCAAGCAGAAGATATCCCTCGGCCGCGGCATGGTGCGCAAGGATGTCAACGCGCTACTCTTCGACGAACCACTGACGGTCATCGACCCGCACATGAAATGGGAATTGCGCACGCAGCTGAAGAAGCTGCACCACGAATTCGGCCATACCATGATCTACGTCACCCACGACCAGACCGAGGCGCTGACCTTCGCAGACCGGGTCGTGGTGATGTATGACGGCCGCGTGGTGCAGATCGGGACACCGCAGGAGCTTTTCGAAACCCCCGCCCATACCTTCGTGGGCTATTTCATCGGCTCGCCCGGCATGAACGTCCTGCCCGCCGAAGTGCAGGGCGCCATGGCTCGGGTCGGCGACGCGACCGTCCCGCTTGGCCACACCTACGGGCCGGTCGGGGGCAGGGTGGTGATCGGCGTCAGGCCCGAATTCGCCCGCCTGACCGATGGCGAGGGGCTGCCGGCCACGATCCGCCGGATCGAGGATGTGGGCCGCCACAGGATCGTCCGGGCCGAGGTCATGGGCCACGACATCAACATCATCGCCGGCGAAAGCGAACGGATCGGGCCTGACATGACCCGCGTCTGGTTCGACCCCGCCCATGTCAACGTCTATGCCGACGACTGGCGCGTCAGACCGTCGGCCCGCGTCGGAGAGGCCGCCTGATGGACAAGACCGTCAACCAGAGAGCCTGGTTCCTCGTCCTCCCTGTCCTTGTCCTCGTCGCCTTCTCGGCCGTCATCCCGCTGATGACGGTCGTCAACTACTCGGTGCAGGACACCTTCGGCGACAACGTCTTCTTCTGGGCCGGGCTCGACTGGTACCGCGAGATGCTGCACGACGAACGCATGTGGGGCGCGCTTGGGCGGCAGCTGATCTTTTCGGCGATCATCCTCGCGATCCAGGTCCCGCTCGGCATCTTCGTCGCGCTCTGCATGCCCAAGCGCGGCTTCTGGGCCGGCTTCTGCCTTGTCCTGATGTCGCTGCCGCTGCTGATCCCGTGGAACGTGGTCGGCACGATCTGGCAGATTTTCGGCCGGATCGACATCGGCCTTCTTGGCCATGCGCTGGCCGGGATGGGGGTGGACTACAACTATACCAGCGACCCGCTCGCCGCCTGGATCACCGTCATCGTGATGGATGTCTGGCACTGGACCTCGCTTGTCGCGCTGCTCTGCTATGCCGGGCTTCAGGCGATCCCGGACGCCTATTACCAGGCGGCCAAGATCGACCAGGCCTCGCGCTGGAAGGTGTTCCGCTATATCGAACTGCCCAAGATCGCGGGCGTCCTGATGATCGCGATCCTCCTGCGCTTCATGGACAGCTTCATGATCTATACCGAACCCTTCGTCGTCACTGGCGGAGGCCCGGGCAGCGCGACCACCTTCCTTTCCATCGACCTCGTGAAGATGGCCATCGGGCAGTTCGACCTCGGCCCCGCAGCGGCCTTCTCGATCATGTATTTCCTTGTCATCCTGCTCATCAGCTATGTGTTCTACACGGTGATGACCAACCTCGACCGGCGGGGGGGCTGAGCCATGGCCGACCTGACCACCGACACCCGCATCGCCGCAGAACCTGCCACGGCCGCCCGCCGCGCCGGCTTCGGCCTCAGCGGTTCGGCCGTGGTGATGACGCTCTATCTGCTCTTCCTGATGCTGCCGATCTACTGGCTCGTGAACATGAGCCTCAAGACCAATGCAGAAATCCTCGGCACCTTCTCGCTGTGGCCGCGCGAACCGACGCTGCAGAACTATGTCACGATCCTGACCGATCCCAGCTGGTACATGGGCTATGTCAACTCGCTGATCTTCGTGCTGATGAACATGGTGATCTCGGTCACCGTCGCGCTGCCTGCGGCCTATGCCTTCAGCCGCTACCGCTTCCTGGGCGACAAGCACCTGTTCTTCTGGCTGCTCACCAACCGGATGGCGCCGCCGGCCGTCTTTGCGCTGCCCTTCTTCCAGCTTTATTCCAGCGTCGGGCTCTTTGACACCCATATCGCCGTGGCGCTGGCGCATTGCCTCTTCAACGTGCCGCTCGCTGTCTGGATTCTCGAAGGCTTCATGCGCGGGGTCCCCAAGGAAATCGACGAGACCGCCTATGTCGACGGCTACAGCTTCCCGCGCTTCTTCGTCACGATCTTCATGCCGCTCATCGCCAGCGGCATCGGCGTCGCGGCCTTCTTCTGCTTCATGTTCTCCTGGGTCGAGCTTCTCCTCAGCCGCACGCTGACCTCGGTGGACGCCAAGCCCATCGCGGCCACGATGACGCGCACCGTCTCGGCCTCGGGGCTCGACTGGGGCGTGCTCGCCGCGGCGGGGGTGCTGACGATCATCCCCGGCGCGCTCGTGATCTACTTCGTGCGCAACTACATCGCCAAGGGCTTTGCCCTGGGCCGGGTGTAAGGGAGGGCCGCCGATGAACCTGCAATGGATGGCATGGACCTGGCCGACCGCGGTCTTCTTCATGGCGATCGCCGCCCTGCTTCTCGTCTTCACGATCCTTGCGATCCGCTATCCCGAAACCCCCCGCGTCGGCATCCTGAGGATCGAGACGACGCGGGGCGACCGGCTCTTCATCTCGCTGCTCGGGTCGGCCTTCATCAATCTTGCCTGGCTCGGGCTGATCGATGCCTATCAGCCGGCCGCGCTTCTTGTCTGTCTTCTCTATGCCCTTGCGGTGTTCCGCTGGGTCTAGGGGGTCCGGGCCGCCGGGGGTGAGGGAGACCCGGGCCGGCCAACTGCCACTTCCTCAGGACACGGTTCAGAACAGGGAGGACTTCACGAATGAACCTTCGTCTCATGTGCAGCACAGCGGCGCTTCTGGCCCTAACGGGGCCGGCCTTCGCCGACATGGATGCTGCGCGCGCCTTTCTTGACGCCGAAATCGGCGACCTCTCGACCCTGACGCGCGAGCAGCAGGAAGCCGAGATGCAGTGGTTCGTCGATGCCGCCACACCCTTTGCCGGCATGGAAATCAAGGTCGTCTCCGAAACCATCACCACGCATGAATACGAATCCCGCGTGCTGGCGCCCGCCTTCACCGCGATCACCGGGATCAAGGTCACCCATGACCTGATCGGCGAAGGCGACGTCGTCGAAAAGCTGCAGACCCAGATGCAGACCGGCGAGAACATCTATGACGGCTACATCAACGACTCCGACCTGATCGGCACGCACTGGCGCTACCAGCAGGCGCGCAACCTGACCGACTGGATCGCAGGCGACGGCGCGTCGGTCACGAACCCGAACCTCAACCTCGACGACTTCATCGGGATCTCCTTCGTCACCGGACCCGACGGCAAGGTGTACCAGCTGCCCGACCAGCAGTTCGCCAACCTCTACTGGTTCCGTTACGACTGGTTCACCGACCCCAAGAACATGGCCGATTTCGAAGCCAAGTACGGCTATCCGCTCGGCGTGCCCGACAACTGGTCGGCCTATGAGGATATCGCGGAATTCTTCACCGGCCGCGATCTCAGCCACCTTGGCGTCGAAGGCTCGGTCTATGGCCACATGGACTATGGCAAGAAGGACCCCTCGCTTGGCTGGCGCTATACCGATGCCTGGATGTCGATGGCCGGCATGGGCGACGTGGGTGAACCGAACGGCCTTCCGGTCGACGAATGGGGCATCCGGGTGGACGAGAACAGCCGTCCGGTCGGGTCCTGCGTCGCGCGTGGCGGGGCGACGAACGACGCCGCCGCTGTCTATGCCGTCAGCAAGGCGATCGAGTGGCTGGGCAAGTACGCGCCCCCCACCGCTGCGGGGATGACCTTCTCTGAATCGGGCCCGATCCCGGCGCAGGGCAGCATCGCGCAGCAGATCTTCTGGTACACCGCCTTCACCGCCGACATGGTGGGTGAAGGAGCCACGGCGGTCCTGAACGAGGATGGCACGCCAAAGTGGCGGATGGCGCCCTCGCCGCACGGTGCCTATTGGCAGGACGGGATGAAGGTCGGCTATCAGGACGCAGGCTCCTGGACGCTGATGGAATCCACCCCTGTCGACCGTGCGCAGGCGGCCTGGCTCTATGCCCAGTTCGTCACCTCGCTCACCGTGGACGTGAAGAAGAGCCATGTCGGTCTGACCTTCATCCGCGAATCGACGATCGACCACGAAAGCTTTACCGAGCGCGCCGTGAACCTGGGCGGTCTGGTTGAGTTCTACCGGTCGCCGGCGCGCGTGCGCTGGTCGCCGACGGGGACCAACGTGCCCGACTATCCGCGTCTGGCGCAGCTCTGGTGGCAGAACATCGGCGACGCCATGTCGGGCGAAAGACCCCGCAGGAGGCGCTCGACGCCCTCTGTGCGGCCCAGGAAGAGGTCATGGAGCGGCTCGAGCGGGCCGGCGTCCAGGGCGACATCGGGCCGAAGATGAACGAGCCGCAGGACGCGCAGGTCTGGCTTGATGCACCGGGGGCCCCGGTCGCCAAGCTCGACAACGAGGATCCGACGCCGGTCACGATCAGCTACGATGAACTCGTGAAGTCCTGGCAGGACTAAGCCAGGCCGGCCGGGGCCTTCGGGCCCCGGCCACACACCCTGGGGCGGGGCTGGCGACGGCCATCCCGGCA
>JBEIDZ010000019.1:0-15327 GCA_040383215.1 Paracoccaceae bacterium
AACCCCGCTAGTGAGGGTCAAAATCCGAAAGCATCCGCCGCCACGACAAAAGGGAATCCGCGCCATGCCTGCAACGTCCCGCTCCGTCTGCGTCTATTGCGGCGCTCGCGCGGGCCTCTCGCCCGCCTATGCGCGCGATGCCTCGGCGACCGGGGCGATGCTCGCCCGCAACGGCTGGGGCCTTGTCTATGGCGCGGGCGACATCGGGCTCATGGGCCTCGTCGCCCAGGCCGCCCAGGCCGCCGGCGGGCGCACCTTCGGCGTGATCCCCATGCACCTCGTCGCGCGCGAAATCGGCAAGCGCGACCTTGACGCCTATGTCGTCACCGAGACGATGCACGAGCGCAAGAAGGTCATGTTCATGAATGCCGACGCGATCGTCATGCTTCCCGGAGGTGCCGGCTCGCTCGACGAATTCTTCGAGGCGCTGACCTGGCGCCAGCTCGGCCTGCACGCCAAGCCGATCCTGCTGCTCGATACCGAAGGCTACTGGCAGCCCCTGCGCGCGCTGATCGACCATATCGTCGACCAGGGCTTTGCCGAGCCGAGCCTTCAGGGACTGGCCACGATCGTGCCCGATGTGCCGAGGCTCGAATCGGTCCTGCGCGCCGCCCTGTCCTGAGCGATCCGGCTCGCCGAATAAAGGACGAGGCCGACCCAGATCATCGGAAAGGCGATGGCATGCCATCGCGTGAAGGGCTCGGCGAACCAGAACACCGCGACGATGAACTGCAGCGTCGGGTTGATGTACTGGCCCAGCCCCAGCGTCGACAGCCGCACCCGCCGCGCCGCATGGGCGAAAAGCGCAAGCGGCCCCCCCGTCAGCACCCCCGACAGCGCCAGCAGCAGATGCGTGCGCAGATCGGGCGGCGCCGGCACCGTCAGCACCACGGCGATGGCGACCGGGGCCAGAACCAGCACCTCGGCTGCGACTGAAACAACCGGCCCGACCGCCAGCCGCGCCTTGACCAGCCCGTAAAGACCGAAGGTTACCGCCAGCCACAGCGCGACCCAGGGGGCCGCCCCCAGCCCGGCGGTCAGCAGCACGACGGCCAGCGCCGCCAGCGCAACCGCCACCCATTGCAGTGCCGCCAGCCTTTCGCCCAGTACGACCCGGCCAAGCGCGACAGCCACCAGCGGAAACATGAAATAGCCCAGCGAGGATTCGACCGTCCGCCCGGCCGACACGGCGTAGATGAAGCCAAACCAGTTGGCCGAAACCAGAATCGCGGCCGCCAGTGTCATGGCCGTCGCCCGGAGGCCTGCGAAGGGCTCGCGCAGCGCCCCGATCCGCCCCCTCGGACCAAGCAGCAGCGCAAAGAAGACCAGCGACCAGAGCGTGCGCCAGGCCAGCACGATCAGCGGCGGCAGATGCGCAAGCTCTGCATAGAAGACCGGTGACAGGCCCCAGACCGTACAGGCCAGGACCAGTGCCGCCACGCCCTTCGCCGCCTCGCCCATCGACCGCCCTCCTGCAGCCGCCTGCCTGCCATGGCTGGGGCCGGGATGCAAAGAGGGCGGCAAAGGGGCTCAGCCCCTCCGCCCCTGCGGGGCCTCGCCCCGTGGATAGCTGGGGACAGAAAATGGTACAGGGGCGCCACAGCGGCCAGCCGCCGGGCGCCCGCGCTGCCGGGGGTCAGAGACCCGCCGCCACCGCCTCCCAGTTCACCAGCCGGTCGAGGAAATTGGCGAGGTAAGCCGGACGCTTGTTGCGATAGTCGATATAGTAGGAATGTTCCCACACATCGCAGCCAAGAAGTGCCGTCTGGCCGAAACAGAGAGGGTTCACCCCGTTCTCGGTCTTTGTGACCTTGAGCGCGCCGTCCTTGTCCCGGACAAGCCAGGCCCAGCCCGAACCGAACTGCCCCGCCCCCGCGGCCGCGAAATCCTCGCGGAACTTGGCCACCGACCCGAAGCTTTCGGTCAGCGCCCGTTCAAGCGCGCCGGGCATGCCCGTCTCGGCCGGCGTCATCCACTCCCAAAACCGGTTGTGGTTCCAGAGCTGGCTGATGTTGTTGAAGATGCCGTTCTGCGCCACCGCCGTGGGGTTGTAGGTGCCCACGATGATCTCCTCGAGCGTCCGGCCCTCCCACGGCGTGCCCGCGATCAGCTTGTTGCCGTTGTCGACATAGGCCTTGTGGTGCAGGTCGTGGTGGTATTCGAGCGTCTCCCTCGACATGCCCTTGGCGGCAAGCGCGTCATGAGCGTAGGGAAGGTCGGGAAGTTCGAAAGCCATAAGATCACCCTTGGGTTTGCAGTTTTGCCGGATACGACGATAAAGAGGTCCCCGGAGAGCGAGGTCAAGTGCTGCCCGCGCGGCACAGCGCCCGATGGCGGCGCCACGGGCCGGCTGCGGAGCCGCAGCCGTCTCGGTCTGCGACCCCCATTCTGGCTGAACTGCTGCCAATGACACCCCCTGCCACACCAAACCGCCCCCGCTTCGCCCTCGTCTCGATGGTCAAGGACGAAGGCCCCTACCTCCTCGAATGGCTGGCTTTCCACGTCATCGCGGGGTTCGATACCATCCTCGTCTTCTGGAACGACTGCACGGACGGCACGGACAGGATGCTGCAGCGGCTTCAGGCCCTCGGCCTTTGCACCGCAGTCCGCAACCGCGTGCCCGAAGGCCGCAAGCCCCAGCCCCAGGCCCTAGCGCTTGCCGCGCGTCGGCCAGAGGTCCGGCTGGCCGACTGGGTCATCGTTCTGGATGCGGACGAGTTTCTGGCCGTCCGGGCCGGCGGGGGTCAGGTCCAGGATCTCGCCGCCGCACTCCCGTCCGATACGGTCGCGGCGGCTCTGGTCTGGCGTTGCCACGGGTCCAACGGGGTCGGCGACTGGGCACCCCATCTTGTGCTTGACACCTATCCGATGGCCGCCCCCGACGGTTTCGCCCGCGGCCTCGGCGTCAAGACGCTCTGGTGCCCGGCCTCGGGGCTGAGGCCGGGAATCCACCGGCCGCATGCCAGGGCGGGCACGCCACCTGATCCGGCCGGATGGGTCGACGGATCGGGGCGCCCGCTCGATCCAGCCTTCGTCACCAGGGGATGGCGGCTCACACCCGCCACCGCAGGACGCAGCCTCGCCGAAATCGCCCATTACGCCGTCAAGGGCCGGGAGGCTTTCCTGCTCCGCCGGGCACGCGGCAACGTCAATCTCAAGCCCGACAAGTACGATGCCAGCTATTGGGGTGTCTTCGACCGCAACGAACAACCCGACCCCTGGCCGGCACGCCACCTGCCCGCGGTGCGGGCGCTCCTTGCGGAATGGCGCTCCGACCCCGTCCTCGCCCGGCTTGAAGCGGCATCTCTCGACCACCACGCCGCGCAGGTCGCGGCCCTGCGCAGGTCCCCCGCCTACGCCGCCGAGATGGAACGCCTGAGCCGCATGTCGGCCGTGCCCTACGACCGTCTCTCCGACATCCTCTACATCCACGACTTCCCGCTGCGACTGCGCAACTGGATCAGGTCACGTCTGGCCGAAGGCGTACCGGAAGAGGCGATGCTGCAGATCGTGCGCGGCATCGTCGCGAAAAACGGCATGACATACGGAGGCTGAGGCCATACCCGTCATCCCGAATCAGGGAAGTCGCGCATAGGCCCGCGCCAGCCGCGGCTCGAAAAGGTCGGCAGGCGCGTAACCCTGCCGCTGCATCGGCCCGTCGAAAACGGCCGGGTCATCCCGGCAGGACAGCAAGGCCCGCCCAGACACCAGCACGATCGCGGGCCGCCCGGCCGCACCCCCCGGGATCTGGCCTGCATCATCGGGACCGACCCGGGGGTCGGACAGGATCAGGACGTCGGGCGTCTCCGCCGCGACCAGGGCGCGCAGTTCATCTGCCAGGGCACCAGCACCCACCCCCGGCAGCACCGGACCCAGGACGCGCAGCCGCGCGCTGCCGGCCAGACCGTTCCGGGCGATCACCTCGGCCATGATCTGCCCGAGCGGGGGGACCTGCTCCTGCACCGCCAGGACCAGATCGTCCCGCGTCTTCAGCAACTGCACGGACAGAAAGCCGCAGCCCGCGCCCACCTCGAGCACGCGCGCCCCGTGCGGCACCACGGCCGGCAGCCGGCGGGCCAGACCCCGGTCGAACTTTCCGGCCATGATCGCACGCAGCGCAAAGGGCGTGAAGATCGCCGGATCGGCCGGCAGGTCCACGCCGCGATTGCCGAACCATCCCACCCCGGCCGGATCCGAGCGGGACGTGACCGGATCGAGATAGGCTGCCTCGGGGACCACGACCGCCAGGGCGACCTCTGCGGCCCGCCGTTCCTTGTCGGCGCTGGTGCGGCGCCGCTCCACCTCGGTCATCCTGGCGGCTATCTTGGCCGGGTCGCGGGGCTGGGGCGGCTTGGCATCGACCTCGCCAATGGGGCGCGCCGATGCCAGGGCAAGATCGGCCTTCAGCCGGTCATAGGCCTCGGTCCGGCGCAGCTCGGCCAGCCGCGCCTCGGCCTCTCCGACCGCAGCGTCATGAAGCTTCCGCAGCACCGGATCGCGCAACAGGCCTTCGATGATCGCACCGCGCCTCCCGCTGTAGCGCAACTGCATGTCATCGGCTTCCTCGTTGCGGTCCTGCAGGGCCCAATAGTCGGAATTGTACTTGTCCTTCTTGAAGTTGACATTGCCGCGCAGCTTGCGCAGCGCATAGCTGTCGACCGACTTTACCGCATAGTGGTTGAGCTGGACCCAGTCGTATCCGACTGTCCGCGAAATCGACCGCCAGCCGCGGAACTTGAAGTAGTCTTCCATCACCCGGCCCGAACCGTTCAGCCAGACGATCTCGTCGGGAAAGCCCTTGTCGATCCACCGGTTCCTGATCTTGGGCCGGTGAATCCCCAGCCGCCACTGGTCGGGATGGAACCTGAACAGCGTCTTGACGCCCCAGCCCTTGTTCCACTGCATGGGCGCGGCACGCAGGTATTGCTCCGTCACGGGCGCGCGCGACCAGTCCGTCACGCCACCCGAACCGAAGATTCTCCAGGTGACGACAATCCCGTTCGCCCCGCGCCCCGCCACGGCAGACAGCAGCGCATCCAGCGTGCCATCCCCGTATCGGATCGACAGGAACTCGTCGGCATCAAACACCATCACCCAGTCCGAGGCCTGAACGACCGGTTCCTCCTGGGCATGGGCAATGGCCGAAGGCTGCGGTCGCAGCCCCGGAGGGATGACATTCGGCCGGTGATGCGCCAGACCCAGCTCCTCCAGCCGCATCAGCATGAGGTCGGTGCCATCGGAACAATCGTTCGTGTAGACGACGATGTCGGTGAACCCCAGGGCAATCTGATGGGCGATCCATTCGATGACAAAGGGACCTTCGTCCTTCATCATCGACACCGCCGTGACCTGCCCATGCGGGCTCACATGGGCCTTGACCTGCGAAGCCACCGTGCCGAACCGGTCGGAACGGCCGCTGAACCTTGCAGGCTTGGCCACAGGGCCGGGTGCCGTCGCACCCTGACCCCCGGCCCGGCCCGCCCCGCCGTCGCTCCTCTGCGATCCGCGGCCGCCCGGTCCAGCGGCCCCGGCGTCAGGATGGTCCTTGTCGTCTCGGCCTGCCATCCGCCACCTGTGCTGCCTGTCGCTGCAATCCTGCCATGCCGGCCGGCCCTTCGCCAGAGCGGGCCGCCCCCGGCCGTGCCGCAATGCGCGCCATTACTTGACCTTTGCCCGCCAGAGGGACAACAAGATCCCTGCACGCCAGGGTTTGAGCACGCATGACCAGATCACCGGCAGAGCCCGGCCCGACATCCGCAGCCCCGGACCTGCTGCTCCGCGCCGACCTGACCGACGTGGTATCCTGGGATGACACCAGCCTCACGCTCAGGCTCTCGGACCGGATGGTCGAAAGCCTCCGCGAAAGGCTCGGCATCGCGCAGCGCCCCGACCGGGCCCAGGCTCTGGGCGACATCGACATCTGGGACCTGCGGCAGGACTCCGCCTGGCTGCGCTTCAGCGGCCGGCTTGATCCGGCGCTCGGGCCCCGGGCCTACCGCAAGGCCCGCTCCGGCGGAGACATCCTGGCAGATGTCCCCGGGCCGCTTCTCGCGCTGCTCTCGATCGGCGGCCAGCGCCGGTCCGCCTTTTCCTCCCGGCGGCCCCGCTTTGCCCACCACATCCTCGCGCCCGGCGACGATGTGGGTGCCGTGGGTCTTGAAGGAACCGCCCGTGCCGGCCTCACGCCCCATCTGCAGCACCTGCCCTGGGCCACGCGCGACGCGCTCCTCGCAGAAGCCCTGCTCGATGCCCGGATGGCGACAGGGCGCGCGCTGCCGCTCTGCGTCGCCAGGGCCGAAACGGACACCAGCGCGACCGCCGGGGACCTGGCCGAAGGGCTGGCCTTCGACAATCTGATGACGGCCGTCGACAATCTCGTGGCCGCCGCGCAAAGCCTCGGCACCACGGCGCGGATCCTCGCCATCGGGCTGGACTGGGGGGTCGAGGACCGCTCCGGCGACCCCGGCGCCATTGCCCGCGGGCTTCGCCGCCTGATGGCCCGGATCGAAACCGGACTCGCCCGCCGCCAGCTCGAACCACCGCCGTTTCTGCTGACGGCCGAGGCCGGAACCGCGCGCGAAACGACACACCCCGCCATTGTCGCGCATGCCGAACTCTCCTGCCGGACCGGCGGACACCGCCTCGTCATTCCCGCCCCGGGCTACATGTTCGAACAGACCCGCTGGGGCCGCCCCACCGATGCCGCCCGCAGCCGGATGGCACAGATGGATGCCCATGCCCTGACCGAAGCCCTGGCGCGGCGGCCATGGTCCTGTCCTGTCTTCCTTCTCGCCGAAGCCGCCGGAACCACGGTGCGGGTGACCGCGCAGGCAATGGACCGCCTCGTCCTCTCCGATGCGCTGGGCGCGGGGCCCCATGCCGGGTTCCGCCTCTCGGACACGGCGGCGCAGATCACCGGTATCGGCATCGCCCCGGACGATCCCCAGACAGTGATCCTGACGACGGACCGCCCCGCCGCGGGTGGGTCCCTCCATTACGCGCACGGCGCACCGCCTTCCCCCGGGCACGAAGGCCTGCCCCCCAATGCCGGCGGCGTCCATGACGGCTGGCACGCCGCCTGCCGCGATGGCGGCTCCCCGCTGCACCGCTGGGCGCTGCCAGCCGTTCTCCCGATCCGGGGCACGGCATGACCAGGGGCCAGCGGCCGTCTTCAACCGCCCCGCGCCCCGCGCCCGGCATGGCGCGACATGGCGGACTTGCCCATGGCATTTGACCGTGACGCACTCCGCGACGGCAGCCTCTGCCTGATCTGGATCGACGACCTGATCGACGTCTTCACCTGGCGCACGGCGTTCGGGGTCCATATCCGGACGCCGCACATCGACCGCCTGATGGCCGAAGGCACGCGTTTCGCCAACGCCTATGCCACGATCCCGCTCTGCGCTCCCTGCCGGGCGGAAATCGCGACCGGGCTCTCTCCCTTCCGGACCGGGCTCGTCGACCTCAACCGGTTCTGGCGCGATGCGCTGCCGGCCACGGCCAGCTGGGTCTATGACCTGCGCCGGGCCGGCTTCCGGACCTTCACGACCGGCAAGACCGATGCGAACTACCGTCCGATGCCTGAAGCCTTCCGCCGCATCCTGTTTCACGAGGATGCCCCCGCCGCCGACCGCATGCGGCGGCGCGGCGTGCACACATATCTCGACAAGGGTCCGGGGATCGTGGGGGTCAACCACCCCGACGACGACGGCGCGATGGACCATACATTCTATGATCATGCCGTCGCACGAAACGCGATCGACTATCTCGGCAGGGCCGATCCCCGGCAGCGGCACTTCATCCAGCTCGGTTTCAAGCATCCGCACTACAACCTGGCCTGTCCGGACCGGTTCTACGCCATGTACGATCCCGCCGCGATCCGCTGGCCGGGAACCGCCCATCCCGACGACCGCACCGGCCCTCAGCCTGGCATGGCGGTCTATGAACTCGCCTACATCGTCAATGGTCAGTGGACACCCGAAAAAGCCGGCGACGCGGCCTGGCGGCAGGTCGTCCGCGGCTACTTCGCCGCCTGTTCCCATGTGGATCACGAAATCGGGCGCTTCATGGACGCGCTGCGCACTTCGCCGCTGGGGGAAAAGACAACGGTCGTTCTGCTGTCCGACAACGGCTTCAACCTCGGTACCCACGACAGTTTCCACAAGATGAGCCAGTGGGACAGCGCCGCCCATGTGCCGCTCGGCATCTGGCACGCCGGAATGGACAAGGGCCGCCGGATCGACCTGCCCGTATCGCTGCACAACCTGCCCAGGACCCTGCTGGACCTCGCCGGCCTCCCGCCCCGCGACGACTGGGTGTCCGGGCAAAGCCTGCTGCCGCTGCTCGATCCCTCCTTCGGCAGCTTCGACACGACCCGGTCACCGCTCACGGCGGTCTTCGGCACGCTCTCGGTCCGGCCGGCGGTGGCCGGACTCGATCACCTGCGCTACTTCCGCTACCCGAACGGCGAAGAGCATGTCTATGACGTCGTCCGCGATCCTGGCGAAACGACAAATCTCGCCGGCGGGCCCGATACGCCCGCCCTGCGCGCCGAACTCGTGCGCGCCGCCGCCGATCTCGGCCTTGACCTGCGCGGGATCGAACAGCCCGGAAGCACGCTCGCCGCGATGCTGGCGATGGACGGCACCGTCGCGCTCGAAGGCGGCGCCGGCGACAACGACTACTGGGCCTACGGCACCGCCGCCGACAGGATCGTCGAACGCCCCGACGGGGGTCACGACACGCTCTGGTATCTGGCGGGCCCGGACGGACATGTCCTGCGCGTGCCGGCCAATATCGAAAGCGTCCGCGTGGGCACCGTGACCGCGCGAAGCGAAGCCGACGGACGGTCTGACCGGGTCCTGCACATCGTTGCCCATCCCGACAGCGCCATCACCTTCGAAGCCTCCGAACGCGTGGCCGTCCATGTCGTCGGATCGGACGGCAATGACACGATGCTCGGCCCCGTCTATGCGGGCGCCGTCTTCGAAGGCGGCGCGGGCGATGACCTTCGTCTCGCCCGGTCAGGCCGCCGCAACGACCGCCACGCCTTCTACGGCGGCGCAGGCAACGACACGCTCAGGGGCGGGAACGGCCGCGACACGCTCGACGGCGGCGCGGGCGACGATGTGCTCGAAGCGGGCGACGGCTTTGCCCGCCTCTACGGCGGCACCGGCAACGACAGGATCCGGGCCGGCAACCGCAGCGTCGAAATCCACACCGGCCCCGGCCGCAACGAAATCGTGTCGGGCGAAGGCCGCGACCGGATCTTCGCCGGACCCGGCGAAAACCGGATCACCGGCGCCGGAGGCGGGGTGACCTACACCATCGCCTGGGGCGGCCTGACCGAAATCACCGGCTTTTCGGCAGCAGACAGCCTCGTGCTCGCCGGCTGGCCCGAAACCCCCGTGATCGGCACCGAACAGGGCGCGACCGTGATCGCCGCCGGCCTCTCGATCATCGTCCTTCACGGTGTGACCGATACCGCCATGGTCCTCCCGCGCATCTCCCGTGTCGCCGGTTCCGGCCAGGTCCTCCCCGACCCGTCCGCGGATCGCGACCCGGCTCCAGAGGCGGACGAGGATGACTGAAACCCCGCACGTGCCGCCACCGGCGCGCCTGTCATGCCGATGACCCCGCCGGCGCCGGAAGACGAACCGCGGCCGGGCCGCCGCAAGGGCTTCGACCCCGCTCTCCCAATGGAGACGGCATTTCCCGTTTGGCCGCAGGTGACGCTCGTCCCCTGGGGAACCAACACGCCGAAACCATCCCAGCGTGCCGCAGGCCTCTTCGGGGCCGACGGCACACCGATCGATTCCGCCCGTTGCCAGCGGGGATGGCGTGAATTCGTCACCGTCACGCCCGAACACGACGGCCAGGCACCTTCCGAACACCTCGCCGGCCAGTGGCTTTTCGGCGGTGTCCTCTACGGACATTTCGGGCATCTGCTGTGCGAATCCACGTCCAGACTCTGGGCCCTTGATCATCTTGGCGATCTCAGGGGCATCATCTTCCATCCCAAGGTCCGCCTCGCGCGCGAAAGAGTCTTGATCCGGGAAAATCGTGCCCTGTTCCATGCCCTCGGCCTGAAAGGCCTCGAAATCCGGGCGCCGCAGAAGCCGGTGACGATCGCCGGGGTGGTCATCCCCGAACAGGGGTTCGGGACCGGGGAAATGGCAGCCGGCCGGCCGCAATACCGGGACTTCATGCGCAACCGGCTGTCGGCCGCCGCCGCGCCGCAGGGTCCCCACAGGCTCTACGTCTCGCGCTCCAGACTGATTTCGAAGCGTGGCTCGGTCGTGGTCGAAAAACGCATCGAAGCCCTGATGGAAGCGGCCGGCTATACCGTCTTTCACCCGCAGGAACATCCGCTGACCGTGCAGGTCGCGCATTACCGCGCAGCCCGTTCGATCGTCGCGCTCGATGGATCGGCCCTTCACCTTGCCGCGCTTGTGCTGCACTCCGATGCGCAGGTCGCCATCCTGAACCGCGGCCCCTCCAAGAACATCGGCGACTACGTCCGCCAGTTCCGCGCCTTCGCCTCGGTCGACCCGTTGCAGGTCGACGCCGTCAGCGCCTGGTGGTTCGAAACCGGCCGCAGTATCGTAAGGCGCGAAGTGCACGCCCTGCTCCATCTGCCCGATGTCGGCGCAGCGCTGGCCGCCGCCGGCTTTCTGCCCGCCGGAACGCGCTGGGAGGCCGCACCCCCGGACGAAGTCGCGGCCGCCGTCGCCGACCTCGAAACGCGGCTGGGCAAGCCGCTCACCCGTTACACCCCCGGCTCGCCTCCCGCCTGACCATGGCACCCTCCGTTGCCTCCCCCGGCAAGGCATCCTCGACCCTGCGTCGCCGCATCCCGCCGCCAGGTGGCACTCCGACCGGTCCCGGCGTGCCGCCGACCTGTTGCGCCGCTGCATCGGAACCCTGCCCTGCACCCTCCCGCCCCACCCACGGCGATGGACGACCTTAACCCTTCGCCTGCTAATCCGCCTCAGCCCCAGGGAACAGATGCCGCCATGTCCGATCTCGATCGCCGTCCCGTCGCCTCGCTCTGGATCGGTCCCAGGCTCCACTACCTCAACCAGCTCTGCCTCGTCAGCCACCTCGCGGCCGGCCACCCAACCACCCTTTTCTGCACCCACGAGGTCAGCAACGTCCCCGCGGGCGTGACCGTCCGCAAGGCGACCGAGATCATGGACATCGACATGGACATCGTCGCGGCGACCTCCGCCTCCTTCCTGTCGAACGTGTTCCGCTACAAGATGATCGTCGCCACGGGCGCGGTCTGGATCGACTGCGACGCCCTCTGCCACCGGCCTTTTCCGGACGGGCTGGACCATATCTACGCCGGTCACGGCTTCCGCGGCGCCCTGAACTGCGGCGTGGTCTACATCCCTCCCGCGTCCGAACTCATGTCCCTGCTGCTTGATTATTACGACAACCTTCCCGACGCGCCGCCGTGGTTCAACGACAGGCAACGCCGGCGGCTGGGCAAGTTTGCCGACCTGCCCAAACCCGTCCGCATCTACAATGCCGAAAGGACGGCCTTCGGGCCGCAGGCCTTCACCTGGTTCGCCCGCCAGACCGGCGACTACGACCGCGCGCTCACCCCCGATGTGCTCTACCCCGTACCGTTCCAGCTCAACGACGTCTTCTACGACCCCCATGGCCGGGTCGAAGGCCACTTCACCGACGCCACGCTGTCCGTGCATCTCTACACCAACGGAACGCGGACCTGGTGGCGCCGCCACCCGCCGCTCGACAATTCCTATGTCGCGCGGATGTGCAGGCAGTTCGGAATAGACCCCGCAGCCGCGCTCGAAGGCGACGACTGAAAACCCCGGGGGCCCGGGGGGGCCAGGCCCGCTCAGGCTCTCACCCGACGGGCTCAGGCGCGCGGCATTGCCGCGACCGCGTCCATGACCCCCCGCAGGACCCGCGCACGAAGATCGGCCCGGACCAGCATGGCCGACACCGCCGCCGCACGCTCCGCCATGCCCCTCGCCTCGTCCGGATGGCTGCACGCCCAGTCAAGACGCGCATGCAGGTCGGCGCCGTCCTCGCGGAACGGCACGAAATGCTCCCACGCGCAGAAATGGCCCGAACCGAACGTCTCGAACGGTGTCTCCATCACTATCCCCGTGCTGCCGGAATTCATGACCCAGTAAAAGCTCGACCCGACATCAAGCCCGCGCAGCACCGCGATGAACTGCCGCTCCTGCATCTGCGGACGGGTCAGGCGCGGACGTCCCAGATGGGCATGCAGCGGTGTCTGCGCGATGACATAACCGTCACCATCTACAAAGCCCATGTCAAAGCGCGGATCACCCTGGACCATCTCGAGGATGCGGTAACGCGGACTGGCCATCAGGATGCCGCGCAGGGCGGCCTCACTCATCCGGCCCTCCCTGTACCGCCTGACTGCCGTCTTCACGCGCATCCCCTCTCCGGTGCCCGGCTCCGTCACCGTGGCCCTCCCGCCGGCGATGCCGCGCCAGACAATCTGCGCCCGCTTTTCCGGCCAGGGCACGGTGCCGGGCTCCGCCGCATCGGCGAACTGCTGTACCCCAAGGTCGTGATACCCCGACAGCGGCCACAGGATCCGCTGCGGGTCCCCGACGATCCGGTTGAAGGTAAAGACGGCGACAACAGGCCCTCCCTCCGGCGCCATCGTCCGGACGCGCCGGTCCTGCATGTCGATCACAAAGGGAAAATCCGGCCGGAATGTCCGGATCGTCTCGAAAGCACCCCGCAGCTTGGCATTCGCCATGACCTTCCGGTGATCAGCCGCACGCAGCACGCCGGCCGATGCATCAAGGATGACCGCATCTCCGCCGCCAGGCCGAAACCCCACGGCGCTGCCGCTGCAGCGTTCAAGCGTCCGTCGCAGCCCCTCCTCCGAATGGTCAAGCGGGCCACGGAAAGCCCCGACCTGAAGCGCGACGGACCGTTCGACGAACTCATCCCCGGTCATGGCGTCACGATGCGGCGCCTTCGGCCAGACTTCAACCTTCGTCGCAGCGGCCGCAGCCCAGACGCCAAAGCCCCCCGCCGGACCGAGGCGCCACTCGTTCTCTCGCCCGCGTCCGGGCCATCCGCGGCCAGGGCCCGCCACACCGTCTCCGGGACGCGCGGTGTGCCAGAGTCCCGCCCCGCCAGGACGGCGCTCTCCCGGCGGACCAAGGCGCCGGTCAGTCGGTCTCGGTCTCGGTCTCGGTCTCGGTGCCCTCGGTTGCCGGCTCGGCAGCAGGTTCCGCCGCCGCTGGCTCCGTCGCCGCGGCGGGTTCGGTCGCCGGTGCCGGCGCCTCGGCGCGCGGCCAAAGCCACCAGGCAAGGCCCGCGATGATGGCAAGGGCTACGATGATCTGGATCGTGCGGTTCGATGACTGTGCCAAACTGGCCTCCGTTGGTCGGGATTCCCAGAGTTTGACATAGGAAGCCCCCTCCCCGATGTGAAGGCAGCCGGGCATGCCGTCCTGCGACCTTGCGTCCCGGACCCAGGTCTCCTGCTCCGGTGCCCTTTATGACCGGCCCGGCCCGGATTAGGATGCACCGTCTCGCACGGCGGTCTTGCGCATGCTCTTCTGGATCACGGCCTCTCTTCTCGCTGCCGGTGTGGCGACCAGCCTCGTCATGACGCTGCTGCCCGGACGTGCTGTCCGGACCGGCACGGACCCCGCCCGCGCAATCCACCGCGCGCAACTGGCCGAGGTGGACCGCGACCTCGCCCGCGGCCTGATCGACGACGCCGAAGCCGACCGGGCCCGCACCGAGGTCGCGCGCCGCATCCTCGATTCCGACCGGACCCGCCCGCCATCCGCAGGCACTGCCCCCGCCCGCGTGTCGCGCCTGACCGCGCTCATGGCCGGCCTCGCGCTGACGGCGGGCAGCATCGCACTCTACCTCGTCCTGGGCAGCCCCGGGCAATCCGACCAGCCCCGCGCCGCGCGTCTGGCCGCCGGCGACCTGCTGCGCGGCTCGCGCCTGTCCCAGGCCGCGGCCGAAGAAAGGGCCTCCCCCGGCTTCCGGGCGCTCGCCCGGATCACCCCCCCGCCCGACATCGCCGAAAAGGTGGCCAACCTGCGCGCCGATCTCGCCCGCAATCCCGATGATCTCGCCGGCTGGCAGGTCCTGACCGATTTTTACCTGCGCACCGGCCACTATCCCACCGCCGCAGCCGGAATGGCCGAGGTGGTCCGCATCAAGGGCAATGATGCAACTGCCGACGACCTCGTCCGCCTTGTCGACCTGATGGTCTTTGCCACGCTCAACTATGTCTCGCCCGAAGCCGAAGCGGTGCTCGACCGTCTGGCCTCCACGTCTCCCGAACATCCGGCGCTGCTCTATTACACCGGGCTTCTCTATGCCCAGACCGACCGCGCCGACCTGGCCTTCCCGCTCTGGCGGCGCGTGATCGAGGATGGCGGCGACAGCCTGCATGCCCGCCTGGCGCGCGACGGAATCGGTGACATCGCATGGCTGGCCGGGCGCGCCTACACGCCGCCGCCCCTCCCCTCTGCGGCGCCCGCCGGCCCCGGGCCCGGCGAAGTCGCCGCCGCCGCCGACATGTCCCCCGAAGAGCGTGCCGAAATGATCCGCGGCATGGTCGAGGGCCTCTCCGAGAGGCTCGATGCAGAGGGCGGCACAGCCGAGGAATGGGCACGCCTGATCACCTCGCTCGGTGTTCTCGGCGAAACCGCGCGGGCCCAGGCTGCGCTTGCCAAGGCCGAAGCCGCCTTCGCCGGAAGCCTCGCCGATCTGGCCGTGATCGGTGCCGCTGCTGCCGGCGCGGGACTTGCAGAATGATCCTGCCCGACCCGGCCACCTTCGCCGCCGCCCTGCCACCCCGGCGCGGTCTGATCGGCATCGACCTCGGGACAAAGACGATCGGCCTTGCCCTCTCGGACCGCCTGCTCACCGCCGCGACGCCCGTCGAAACGCTCCGGCGCACCACCTTCACCGCCGATTCCACGCAGCTTCTCGCACTGGCCGCCCAGCGCGAGGCAGGTGGCTTCGTCATCGGCCTGCCGCGCAACATGGACGGCAGCGAAGGCCCGCGCGCCCAGTCCGCGCGCGCCTTCGCCCGCAATCTTGCGGCCCTGACCGACCTGCCCCTGACCTTCTGGGACGAACGGCTGTCCACCGTCGCGGCAGAAAGGGCACTGATCGCGGCGGATATGTCCCGCAAACGCCGCGCCGGGGTGATCGACGCCGTTGCCGCCGCCTATATCCTTCAGGGACTGCTCGACCGCCTGGCTTATCTGAGGACGCAACAGTGACCACACCCGACCCAAGCGACGGCATCTGGCGCCGGACCGAAATCGAAAG
>JBEIDZ010000020.1:0-15147 GCA_040383215.1 Paracoccaceae bacterium
ACCCAGATCATGCCGGGCACGGCCAGCGATCTCGGCATCAACCCGGAATACTTCTCGAGCCCCTATCTGCAGGTGCATGGCGGCGCGCGCTACCTCGCGACCCAACTCGACACCTTCGACGGCAATGTCATCTTCGCGCTCGCCGCCTATAACGCCGGGCCCGGCCGGGTCTTGGAATATGGCGGCGTCCCACCCTTCCGCGAGACTAGAGCTTACGTTCAGGTCATCCCGGAGCGCTACAATCTCTACCTGAGCCGTATCGGCGGGATCGATGCGCTCGGCACGATCGACGCAAGCGATCTCGCCAATGCCAATCTCTCTCTCACCGGTCATGGCGCGGCCTTCTACGGCAGCAACTCACCCACCGCGATCCGCCAGGCCGCCCTGCGCATTGCCGACATCGTCGAGCGGATTTCCGAAACCGAAGACGTGCAGGAGAGCATTTCGCTCAACACCTATGCCCGCGCCGAACTCGTGCGCCTCGTCGCCGCCCGTATCCGGCTTCAGGCGGCCCGCACGCGCGTGCTCTCCGCGGGAGAACTGGCTCAGGCCAGCGCCCGCATGGCGGAAAGCACCTTCATGGATTTTTCGATCAGGGAGATTGAGTGATGAGACCTGTCCTCTGGAACACAGGCCTCGCGGCGGTGCTCGGGCTTGGCCTGCAGATCGCACCCATGTCCCCGGCCGCAGCACAGGGCGTGCCCGTCGTCGACACCCAAAACATCGCGCAAAGCATCCAGCAGCTGCGGCAGATGATCGAAGACGAGATCCTGCAAAACGAGCAGCTGGTCCAACTTCGCGAACAGCTGGCCACCCTCACGGAACAACTCGCCGAGTTGCAGCGTACCTACGAGGCGCTGACCCGTCTCGCCGAGCTTCCCGAAATCATCCGTACCGAGATGGAAGAGGAGCTGAACGGCCTCCTCGACCAGGAGTTCGGCGACATTCTCGCGACGATCGAGGCCATCAAGACCGGGGATTTTTCCGGCCTCTCGGGCTCCGGCGCCACCCAGATCGAAACCCAGATGGACCGGGTGCTGGCCGATCTCGGCTTTGACGAGGACACGCTCGCGGAAATGGCCCGCAGCGACAAAGCGAGCGCCAACCGCGTGGCGACGCAAGCCACGACCGGCGCGCTCGTCTCGGCCGCCGCCCAGAATAGCTATGATGATGCAGGCCAGTCGCTCGACCGGGTCGACCGCCTCGTCGGGCTCATCGACGACATGGATGAGCTGAAGGAAAGCATCGATCTCAACACGCGCGTGACGGCGGAGCTCGCCATCGCGTTGGTCGCCATGTGGCAGCTCGAAGCCATCCAGACCGTGGACGACGGCACCGGCGGCGTGATCGATGCCGCCACCATCGCCGAGGAGCAGCGCTTCATGGATTTCACCCTGCCCGAGCTGCGGGCCGAGTGAATGCGGGGTGTGACGCGTGGCGAGTGAACAGGAAATCATCGAGGAAGAACTGGTCTATGGCGCGCTGCGCCGCGAACGGCTCTGGCAGCGCCTTGGCCTGACCGGCCTTGTCTTCGGCATCATCGGCTGTCTGAGCGCCGCGGCTTTCGCAATCCTCGATGTCGATCCGCCGCCTGTCGTTGTTCCCTATGATCCCGCCACCGGCTTTGCGCGCCCCGAGGCCACCGTGGGCGCGACCTCGGTGACCGCGAACCAGGCGATCATCGAGGCGGAGGTCTTTCGCTATGTGACCGACCGGGAGGTCTACAACCAGCTCGACAACGATCTGCGCATCCGCAGCGTGTTGCGCCGCTCGGACGGGGCCGCCGAGAGCGGGCTCCGCCAGCTCTGGAACAGCGCGAATGCGGACTATCCCCCCACCGTCTATGGGCCCAACGCCCGTCTCGATGTGGAAATCCTCAGCATCACCCAGATCGGATCGAACCGCGCCACGGTGCGCCTGCGCAAGCGACTGACCTCGATCAACGTCACCCAGACCGGGCTCTTCACCGCGACCCTCCTCTTCGAGTTCCGCCCCGAAACCCGCCGCTCCATCGACGAGGTCTGGACCAACCCTTTCGGGTTCACCGTGCTCGAATATTCCATCCGCTCCGACAGATTGGAGAATTAACCCGTGTCTCGTTTCCGCCTGCTCCTTCTCTGGCTTGCTCTCATGCCGGGCCTCGCTTTCGCCGAAGCCATCCCGCGCGGCGGCCCGCATGACAGCCGCGTGCGGCTGGCCACCTATCAGGAGGGTCAGGTCTACCGCATCAGCGTTTCGCTCACCCATGTCACCACAGTCGAGTTCGGCGAGGGGGAGAGCATCCGCTCGATCATCGCGGGCGACACCGAGGGCTTCGAGATCGATGGCGTGCCGGGCGGGCAAGCCTTTGCGATCAAGCCCGTCGCACGCGGCGTCCACACCAACGTGACGGTCTACACGAATCGGCGCAGCTACTACTTCAACGTCGAGGAAGCCCAGAGCCCGACCTTCTATGTCGTCCAGTTCCGCTATCCCGAGGATGAGGCGCGCCCGGCCCGCGTCATCGCGGCGCAAGCCCCCAATGACAATTACGGGGCCAGCGCCCAGACCGAGTTCACCCCGACCCGGGTCTGGGATGACGGAACCTTCACCTACTTCGCCTTCCCACCGAACGCGCCCGTGCCTGCGATCTTCCGCTATGCCAATGGCCGTGAACGCACGGTCAACACGCAAGTGCCCGAGGATGGCGTGATCCGTGTCTCCGGCGTGAACCGCCAATGGGTCCTGCGACTTGGCGAAGAGCTGGTCTGCATCGAGGCGATCCCGCCCGCGGAGGCCTCATGAGCGAACCCGAAAACCCCGAGCTGGAAAGGCGCCTCGCCGCCCTGGAGAAAGGCAGCGCCCGCGCGCCCAAGACAGCGCCGCGCCGGTCGCCACTCCTTGCACTTGTCGTGGTCGGCATCTTCGGTGCTGGCGGCGCGCTCCTCTATGTGCTCTCGCAGCCCGAGGAAGAGGTGGCCCTGCCGACGGCCACGCCGGATGTCTTCCAAAGCGAGGGGGATGGATTTGGTGCCATCGAGACCTTGCCCCCGCCCGAGCCCGAGGTCGTCTTCGTCGCACCAGACCCCGTCGAGCCCAATGCCGAGCTTCTGGCGCAGATCAGCGCCCTGCAGGCCCAGATCGAGGAATTGCGCAACGCCCCCGAACCGGTCGTCGAAGACAACACTGCCGCCGCAGAGGCCATTGATGCATTGACCGCCCAGATCGCGGCGCTGCAGGCCGCCTCCGAAGCCGCACAGGAGCGCTTCCAGGCGGAACTGACGGCCCGGGATCGCACCCTCGAGCAGCTTCGCATGGATCTGGAACTGGCCCAGCTCGAGGCCAACCGCCCGCAACCCGCCCCATCAGGACCCACGGAGGAAGAACTCCGCGCGCGCGAAGAGGAGCGGTTGCGCCGCGAGGAAGAACCCCGGCGGCTGGCCGATCTGGAGCGTCGTGCAGCCGAAGAACGCGCCTTTCAGGAGCGGCGCATCGCCTCCCCCACCATCGCCTTCGGCGGCCCATCCGGCGCCGCCGAGACGGGGCTTGCAGAGCGCAGCTTTGGCGAGGTGACGGATTTCGTGCTGAACGGCGCACTGCCCTCGACGGTGACGCAGGCCGAGGTGATCGCCAATCCCTCCAACACCATCATCCAGGGCACCATGATCCAGGCCGTCATGGAGACCGCCCTCGACAGCTCGCTGCCCGGCCAGACCCGTGCCGTCGTCTCCGAGGATGTCTACAGCGTCGACGGCACGCGACTCCTGATCCCCCGCGGATCCCGCCTCATCGGGCGCTACCGCGCCGGCGTCGATATCGCGCAGCGCCGCGTCACCATCGCCTGGGACCGGATCATCCTGCCCGACAACCAGACCGTCCAGATCAGCTCCTTCGGGGGCGATGAACTTGGCCGTTCGGGTGTCACCGGCTTCGTGGACACGCGCTTTGCCGAGCGTTTCGGGTCGGCCGCCCTGATCTCGCTGATTTCCGCGGCACCGAGTGCCGCCGCCTCCGAGGTTCCGAATGAAACGACCGCGAACGCGCTCGAGGATGTGGGCGATGATCTGGCCGATGCCACGGACAGCGTACTTGGCGATTACCTCTCGATCGGCCCTGTCATCTATGTCGACCAGGGCGCCCGCGTCACCGTCATGGTCGACCGCGATCTGGAGATCTTTTAGCCCCATGTCGCTCAGCTATCTCGAGACATCGCTTGACCGGATCGACGCCGCCGCCCGCGACGATGTCATCGAGATTTGCATCAACCCCGACGGAACCTGCTGGGGCGAATTCCAGGGCGACCATTTCATGCGCGCGCTCGACCAGAGGCTCACGGCCGTTCAGGTCCGGGATCTCGGCAACCAGATCGCCTCCTCCGCCAACACGACGATGAGCAAGGACCGCCCCATCGTCTCGGTCTCGATCACCTACAAGGGCCGCCCGATCCGGGCACAGGTCATCACCCCGCCAGCCGTGCTCTCGGCCATGTCGATCAGCTTGCGGTTCTTCTCGAGCCTGCCGCTCAATGGCATCGCGCTCGACTTTCTCTACGGCAAGGAACGCAAGCTCGAAGACCTGCGCGTAGAAAAGAAGCGCGCGTTGCGTGCCGTCGTGGCCGCGGGCGTGATCGATGATGCGCTGGCCTTCTGCGTCGAGAACAAGCTCAACATGATCGTCTCGGGCGGCACCTCCACCGGCAAGACCGTGGCCGCGCGCAAGATCCTCGCCCATGTGCCGGCCGAGGAGCGCATTGTCACCATCGAGGAAGCGGCCGAGCTTCTGCCGACCCAGCCCAATGCCGTGACCCTCATCGCCAATCGCGACGCAGAATTCCAATCCGCCGATGTGCTCCTCACCGCGACGCTGCGCATGCGGCCCGACCGGATCATTCTCGGCGAGGTGCGCGGCAAGGAGGCCATGACCTTCCTCGAGGCGATCAACACCGGCCATGGCGGCTCCATGACCACGCTGCACGCTGAAACCCCGCAGCTTGCCGTGCAGCGGCTCGCGATCGCGGCGCTGAAGACCGAGATCCCGATGACCTATGCTGACATGATCCAGTACATCGAGAACTCCATCGACGTGATCATTCAGGCCGGGCGCCACGATGGCCGTCGCGGCATCACTGAATTCCACCTGCCCGGTGCGGATCAGAGAGGACAGCCCAATGAAGACCTTTGAATACGACATCCTGTCCTTTCCCATGACCCGCAAGACCAGCCTTGCCGAGATGCGAACCTGCCTGAACCAGAAGGGCGCGGATGGGTGGGAGGTGGTGTCGGTCAGCACCTCGGAATTCGCCAATGTCGGGCACACGATCTTCCTGAAGCGCGAAACCACGCCCCGCGGAGGCGCAGAATGAGGCGGTCGCGGCGCACCCTTCCACTGACCGCGCTGGCCCTAAGCCTGGCGGCTGCCCCCGCCCTCGCCGAGCGCAACCTTGTGCCGACCCTCGAGCGCCGCTTTGACGTCTGTCCGGACCGGCCTGCCGAGCCTGTCTGGATGCAGGAGATCCCGCTCCGCCAAGTCTACCATCGCGTGTTGGTCCAGGACATCTACCGGGCCCAGAACCTCGAGCGGATCGTCGAGACCGGCAGTTGCGATTGCGACACCCGGTTCCCCAATTGGAACGCGGCCGAGGGCGTGTTTCGGGAGAGGTACGCGAGCGACGAGCGATGGGAGATGGTGCAAGCCTCGGAAGGCTACAACCGCCGCGCCAATACCGCCCGCGTGGAAGCCCAGGCAATCTGCGACGCCGCGGGCAATTGGTAAGGCAGCCCCACGATGAGCATCGTCACCTACTTCGTCGAGACCTCTCAGACCTACCTCGACAGCGCGGCCGAGACCCAGTTCGGGTCCGTGGCGGCAACGGTCGGCTCGCTCCTCGTCGTCGCGACAACGCTCGTGGTGCTCCTCGTCTTCATCAACATGATCTTCCAATACCGGGCGATGGATGGCCGCACGGCCTTCTGGCTTGCGGTCAAGCTCGGGCTCATCGGGATATTCGCGACCAACTGGGTGCAGTTCAACGCCATCTCCTCTGCCATCCTTTCCGGGATCGACAGCATCGCAGGCGCGCTTGTGGCCTCCGTCGGTGGCGGCAGCCCGGGTCCCTCAGGCACCTTCGCCGAGGAATTCGACCGGCTGATCGCGGAGCTTGGCGACTACCTGAATGCAGCCGGGTCCGAGCTGAACTGGATGGCCGGCGCCATGCTCGACATCGTCGGCGTGCTTCTGCTCTCCATCCTCGGCGGGCTGGCTGCGTTCATCCTTGTGGCCTCGCGCCTGATGATCGCGCTCCTGATCGGGATCGCCCCGGTGATGATCTTCCTGACCCTGTTCGAGGTGACCAAGGACTATTTTGCGCGCTGGCTTTCGGCGCTCATCTCCTTCGCAATCTACCCGATCGTGATCGCGGGGGTCTTCGCGACCATCACCGGGGTATCCTCGGCGCTCATCTCCGAGCTGGGCGACCCGGAAGGGGCGTCGAACATCGGGGCCCTCCTGCCTTTCTTCATGATGGTGCTCATGGCAAAAGGCTTCATCATCGCGACACCCTTCATCGTCCGGGCGATCTCCGGCAACATCATGATGCCCGCTCTTTCCTGGGGCCTCGGCGGTACCTACACCTTCGCCCGTGCCGCCTTGGGCAGCCAGCAAGCCTACAACCGGTACCGGATCGGGGGCGCAAGCGGTGCGGAATATGCGGCCCTCAGAGCCCGGCAGCTTTTCGGGGTGCAACAGATGCCGACGCAGCAAGGCATGGGGCAGGTGGCTTCCACGGGCGGCACAGGATCTGCAGACACCGGATCGAAAATGCTGGCGCAGCTTGCGAGACTCGCGCGGCTTGGGCGACGGTGACGGCCCAAAACAGTCATTGGTCCTGCCAAACCGAACGGCAGCTCTCCACCCTACGAGGACTTCAAGACCAATGGTGATAAGTTGTCGGCGTCGGTATGACCGAAGGGGGGTGGGTCCAGAGGTCAGGAGGTATCCTGATATCCATCAACTTCATTCCTGGCCTCAGTACTGCCCCTGTCGCCGAGAACAAGGGCCGCATCGTTGGTCAGAACCGCTCACTCCTGCCGCGTTATGTCTGGTCAATCTTGGTCCGGCTCGAGATGGCGGGCAATGTGCGTGACCTACTATGTCCAACGTGGCCGTCGATACTGGGTCGCGCGCGCTTTGATCTGGTCGACCTGCGGGTTCAAGATGTCTTTGACGCAGGTCGCGTGAGGGAACGCGCCTCGATGATCCAGCCTCTCCTGGTTCGGTTTCCTTCATGGAATCATGCAGCTAAAGAGCTGTTCGCTTGCAGATCGCGGGCAGACTTGGTGCTGACTTGACGTTCTGGAGAAGTCGCGGGGCGGTCAAACCAGTAGCCACCCGACGATATTTACTTTAGCGTGAATGTCGAGGAGGGCCCTTCCATGCCAACGATCAATGTCAACGGAACGAGTATCGAGGTCGATGCCGAACCCGAAACCCCGCTTCTGTGGGTCTTGCGCGAACAGCTTGGACTGACAGGAACAAAATACGGCTGCGGTGTTGCTGCTTGCGGTGCCTGCACCGTGCATATCGACGGGGCCGCGGTGCGGTCATGCCAGGTGCAGTTGCAGGACATCCGGGCCGAAGAAGTGATCACGACGATCGAGGGCCTTTCGCCTGACCGGTCGCACCCGATCCAGCGCGCCTGGCTGGAACTCGACGTGCCGCAGTGCGGTTACTGCCAGTCCGGCCAGATCATGGCCGCCGCGGCGTTCCTGAGCGAGTTTCCCGAGCCCACCGATGAAGACATCAGGGCGAACATGACCAACCTGTGCCGTTGCGGGACGTACAACCGGATCATGGCGGGCATCAAGCGCGCCGCTGAACTGAGCTGAAGGGGGACGGGATGACACATCGTTTCACATTGTCGCGCCGGTCGTTTCTGGCCGGCACTGCCGCTGCCGGCGGGTTGTCTCTGGGGTTTGCCCTTCCCGCCCCGGCGCAGGAAGCCGCAGGTGCGGCGCCCGAGCTGAACGCCTGGGTCGTCATCAATCCCGACAACACGGTTGTCGTCCGCGTGGCCAAGATCGAGATGGGGCAAGGCACGCTGACGGGCCTGGCCCAACTGGTGGCCGAGGAACTGGAATGCGACTGGGCCAATGTCACCTGGTCCTATCCGACCCCCGGCGAAAACGTAACGCGGGACCGTGTCTGGGGATCCTTCGGCACCTTCGGCAGCCAGGGCATCCGCACCTCGCAAGAGATGGTGCGCCAGGGCGGCGCAGCGGCGCGGGCAATGCTGCTGAAGGCTGCCGCAAACCGCTGGGGCGTGGATGCGGGCAGTGTGACCGTCGCCAAGGGCGTCATCACCGGGCCGGGGGGCGAGACTCTGACCTATGGCGATGTCGCCGCCGAGGCCGCAGGGCTTGAGGTTCCGACTGAGGTCACGCTCAAGGACCCAAGCACATGGACCATCGCGGGAACCTCTGTCCTGCGGCTCGACACCGCGGACAAGCTGGACGGAAGCAGGAAGTACGCCATCGACCTGACGCTGGACGGCATGCTGATGGGCGCGGTGAAGCAGACCCCGGTCCTGGGCGGCAAGATCGCAAGTTTTGATGCCGATGCCGTAATGACCATGCCCGGTGTCCGTCAGGTCGTGCAGATCGGCGAGGACACGGTTGTCGTCGTCGCCGATACATGGTGGCGGGCCAAAACGGCGCTCGATGCTTTGCCGATCGAATGGGACCTCGGCGAGAATGCGACCTTTGGCATGGCCGACCTGGAGGCGATGCTGAACGAAGGGCTGACCGCAAGCGAGGCATTCATCGGCAACCAGTCAGGCGATGTCGAGGCGGCACTGGCCAGCGCCGCGCAGGTTGTCGAAGCGGTCTATCACTATCCGTCCCAGCACCATGCGACAATGGAGCCGATGAACGCCACGGCGCTCGTCACGGACGACCGGTGCGAGGTCTGGGTCGCCACGCAAAACGCCGAAACCGATCTGGCCGTCGCTTCAGAGACGACCGGACTCGAGATTCCGCAATGCGAGGTGCATCGCATCAACCTTGGCGGCGGCTTTGGCAGGCGGGCTAGCTCCTCAGACTATACCGTCATCGCCGTCAAGACCGCGATGGCGATGAAGGGGACGCCGGTCAAGGTGATCTGGAGCCGCGAGGAGGACAGCACCCACGGCACCTATCATCCGACGACAAAGGCACGGATGCGCGGCGCACTGGATGCTGATGGCAATCTGACCGGCCTGCACATGCGCATCTCGGGCCAGTCGATCCTGGCCGGGCTGCTGCCGTTCATGCTGGACAACGGCAAGGATGCCTTCGTGTTCCAGGGTCTCGATGCAGAAAGCACCGAGGGCGAGTTCGGCTATACCGTGCCGAACCTTCTGATCGATCACGCGATGCGCAATCCGCCGCTGCGACCCGGTTTCTGGCGGGGGGTGAACAACAACCAGAACGCCTTCTACCTTGAATGCTTCATGGACGAGCTGGCGGATGCGGCCGGCAAGGACCCGCTCGAATTCCGGCGCGGTCTGATGCAGAACCATCCGCGCCATCTGGCCGTTCTGGACAAGGTCGCCGAAGGGATCGGCTGGGACACGCCGCCACCGGAAGGCCGGTTCCGCGGGCTATGCCACCACATGGGATACGGGTCCTATGTCGCGGCGGCGGCCGAGGTATCGGTCGATGACGCAGGCAACCTCACCATTCACCGGATCGTGGCGGCAACCGATCCGGGCCATGTCGTCAACCCCCAGCAGGTCGAAGCGCAGATCGAAGGCTCTTTTGCCTATGGCCTGAGTGCGGGCCTCCTCAGCCAGGTCACAATCGAGGAGGGCCGGGTGCAGGAGGAGAACTTCGACACCTATCCCATCGTCTCGATGTGGGAGATGCCGGCGGTCGAAAGTCATCTGATACCCTCGGGGGGGTTCTGGGGCGGTGTGGGCGAACCCACAATCTTTGTCGCCACACCGGCGGTGATGAACGCCGTCTATCGGGCCACAGGCAAGCGGATACGCGAGCTGCCCCTGAGCAAACACGACCTGCGACCGACCTGACCGGGATCCGGGTTACGACAAGGGCGGCCCCGAGGCGGGCCGCCCGATCTGGCATTGGTGGAAAGGTTTTCCTCATGCGACGGGTGCTGCTGATCGTCTTGTCCGTTTCCGCCAGCGGGCTTGGCGCACAGGAGGCGCCACCCGGCGCCACCACCTGTTCGGGTTGCCACGGTGCAGGGTCGGACCTGACGCTGGACGGTCTGACGGCTCGGGATATCGCGGCTGCGATGACAGCTTTTCGCGACGGCAGCCGCCCTGCGACGTTGATGCCGCGGCTGGTCGCGGGCTTTAGCGAGGAGGAGATCTCCGCGATCGCCGCCTGGATCGCGGCGGGGGAGGACGCGGAATGACACTCGACCGACGCCATTTGATGGCACTTGCTGGCGGTGCGACGCTTGCCGCGGCCATGGCGCGGCCCCTTGCGGCGCAGGATCGCGGGCGCGTCGTGGTGGTCGGCGGTGGCTATGGCGGTGCGACGGCCGCGCGCGCGCTGGCCCGGTTCAGCCATGACGTGACGTTGGTCGAGCGAAACGCCGACTATGTCAGCTGTCCCGGATCGAACGCGGTGCTGGGCGGGTTCGACACAATGACGTCGCTGACCTTTCCACTGGCCGGGGCCGCGCAGGACGGTCTGCGCATCGTGCAGGACAGCGCCATCGACGTCGATCCCGTGGCGGGGACATTGATGCTTGCGGGCGGCGAGACTCTGGTTTGGGATCGACTGGTCCTGTCGCCTGGTGTGGACCTGCGCTTTGACGCCTTGCCCGGTTATGACGAAGCAGCGGCCGAGGTGATGCCGCATGCCTGGAAGGCAGGGCCGCAGACCGCGCTTTTGCGCGCGCAGATCGAGGCGATGGAAGATGGCGGCCTTGTGGTCATCGCACCCCCGGAAAACCCGTTTCGTTGTCCGCCCGGGCCCTATGAACGGGCCAGTCTGATCGCCCACTATCTCAGCCAGACCAAGCCCGCCTCGCGCATCCTGATCCTCGATGCAAAGGAAACCTTTTCCAAACAGTCGCTGTTCCTTGAGGCATGGGACCAGCTTTATCCCGGCATGATCGAATTCCGTCCTCCGTCGTTCGGCGGGCGTGTCATATCCGTCAATGCGGCGACGATGACCTTGGAAACAGACTTTGGCGATGTGGTCGCCGCGGTTGCAAATGTGATCCCCCCGCAGCGGGCGGGTACCATCGCAAGTGTCGCGGGCGTGACAGATGAGACGGGCTGGTGTCCGGTGTCGGGCGTGACCTTTGAATCCGACCTCGTGCCGGGGATTCACGTCATCGGCGATGCCTGTGCGCCGGGGGCGATGCCGAAATCGGCATTTGCGGCCAATGCGCAGGCAAAGGTGGTGGCCCAGGCGATCGACGCGCTGTTCCGGGGTGCCACTCCGCAAGTCCCCAAACTGGTGAACACCTGCTACAGCCTGGCTGCGCCGGATTATGGCTTCACTGTCGCTGGGGTCTATCACACGGTCAATGGCAAGCTGACCGAGATTGCCGAGGCGGGCGGTCTCAGCCCCGTCGGCGCCTCTGCCGATGTCCGTGCTTTGGAGGCCGGCTATGCGCGGTCCTGGTATGCCGCCATCACGAATGAAGCCTTTGGGGCCTGATCGCGCCGACAGTTCTGGCCTGCCAACCGGCTTGAAAGGTGTGGGCCTTTTGCTCGGGGCATTTGGCGTGGTCTGTGCCGAATTGGCCAGCGCCCAGGTCCTGTCCGCCCCCCTGACTGACACCCCCGGCGACCCGGCCCGTGGCGAGGCAATCGTGATCGACCCGCAGCACGGACTTTGCACGCTGTGCCACAGCGGCCCATTTCCGCAGGTCGCTTTTTCCGGAAACCTCGGCCCGGACCTGACCGGCATCGGAGCGAAGCGGGACGCCGCTAGCCTGCGCCAACAGATCGTCGACAGTCGTGTCACAAATCCCGACACGATCATGCCGCCCTATTACACGACCGACGGCCTCTTTCAGGTTGGCGCGCGTTGGCAAGGCACTACATTGCTGACAGCGCAGGAGGTCGAGGATGTAGTGGCCTACCTCGCCACCTTGACAGGAGCCACGCCATGATCCTGACCCGTCGCAACGCCATGACGACATTTCTCGCGCTGCCACTGGTTCTGCGCATGGTGCCAGCCCGGGCGACGCCCGAGACCATGCATGCCGCGCTTGACGCCTTTACCGGCGGCGCGCCGGTGACACGGGGCCGGGTGACGCTTAAGATTCCGCTTCTGGTCGAAAATGGTAACTCCGTCCCCCTCAGCGTGTCGGTCGACAGCCCGATGACGGCGGATAACCATGTCGCAGAGATCGCCATATTCAACGAGTTGAACCCGTTGCCCGATACGGCCCGCTTCTTCCTCGGGCCGCGATCCGGCCTCGCCGCGGTCGAGACGCGCATACGACTTAACGGCAGCCAGACCGTGCACGCGGTCGCGCGGATGAACGATGGCAGCTTCTGGTCGGCCGCGACCGACGTCATCGTCACCGCGCCGGCCTGTCGAGAGGTCTGAACATGGCCGTCCTGATCAACATTCCCGAAACCGCCGTCCCTGGCGAGATCATTGCGGTCAAGATCCTGATCCAGCATCCGATGGAGACCGGGTTCCGGACCGGCTCCGACGGCGCCCTCGTGCCCCGCGATATCATCCAGACCCTGACCTGCCTCTATCGCGGCGAGGAAGTGTTCCGGGCCCACCTGTTTCCCGCGATCGCCGCTAATCCCTTTCTCGGCTTTCACGTGCGGGCGGAGGAGACGGGTGAGGTTGCCTTTGTATGGACCGACACTGCGGGCATCACGTCGCGAGAGGTCCGGACCTTGACTGTGGCATGATCCGCGCCCTGGCACTGGTCGCGTTCACGCTCCCTTGCGCAGTGGGTGCCGAGGAGCGCCGGACAGGTTACGATGACATGAGCCCCGCCCTGCAGGCCATGCAGGACGATCCCATGAACCCCGGCGCGTTCTGGGTGCTGGAAGGCGAACGCATTTGGTCAGAACCTTCAGGCAGCACAGGCCGAAGCTGTGCCGATTGCCACGAATCGGCCGAGATCACCATGCGGGGCATCGCGGCTCGCTATCCCGCCTGGGACGAGGCAACATCTGGGCCGGTCGACCTGTCGGGCCGGATTGTGCTTTGTCAGACCCGGCACCAGGGAGTTGCGGAAACACCAGATCATTCCGATCCCGGCCGGCTCGCTATTCTAGCTTATCTTGCATATCAGTCGCGCGACATGCCGATCGCTCCCGATCCTGACCCGCGCCTCGCTCCAGCCCGAGCGATGGGCGAGGCGCTGTTTTCTACACGCATGGGCCAGCTGAACCTGTCCTGTGCGCAATGTCACAATGACAATGCCGGGGGCTTTCTGGCGTCGGCCCGCATTCCGGAGGCACACCCGACGGGTTATCCCCAATACCGTCTGGAATGGGAAACGCTTGGCACGCTCGACCGCCGGTTGGCAGGCTGCATGACCGGGGTCCGGGCGGAACCATTTCAGGCAGGCTCAGCGGAGATGGTGGCACTTCAACTGTTTCTTATGTCCCGCGCTGCCGGGCTCACCGTGGAAGCCCTGCCGATCAGGCCCTAACCAGCGTCACGCCGCGCTTGGCGCCACAAGGGCACCATCACTACCGCCTCGAGGGCATTGTCTGAGAGGTCCGATTACTCTCGCCCAAAGAGGAAGGGCTGGCCGGGTAGGCCGGCCAAACCTCGCACGAGCCAACCTGCAACACGCCCGGCACAAAACTGAGACTGCGTGACTACGGTCAAGTGACCGCTTTCCGCCCGTCGCGACACAAAACCCTTGCCCGCCCCCCTATCGACCAACCAGCTTTTCGCCATCCCGCTCTCGCAACATCGCTTCCATCTCGTCCAAGCCGTCGACAACGGAGCGCATCTGCGCCTCATCAACCGCTCTCAAAGCCTCAGCATCCGCGACCGCGCTCCCGAAATCCATTGTCATCTGGCGCTGTTCCTCGGCGATGACGGCTTGAACGACGGGCGCGGTCTTCTTTCGGGCGAGATGGTTTTGCCCTGACGGTCGGCCGCCAGCAGCCCGGAGGGCCACATCCACATCAGCTTCAGATCCACGTGGTCCTCGCGATGGCGGTGTCATCTGCATGGCGCGCACGCTCAGCGGGAGGTTCCCCTGCGGCCCGCCACTCCCGGGCTTCGGAAACGGTAACTCCCCCGTCTGCGCCGCGTGGATCGCCTTGAAGAGCCGGTCGTCGAAATACTGGATCCGCTTCGCCCGAACAGGCATTTGCGCATCGATCACCATGACGATCTCGTCGAGCGGCAGGCGACGCGCGTCGTCTTCAGGCAGCAACGAGCTTTCTTCGGTCCGTGTGGATTGGCTGCGGCCCTCGAAGGGGTTCTTGCCAATGGACTGGGACCGCGTGACCACGGTCTTCGTGGTCTTGCCGACCGCCTTGCTCAGCTCCTCGACGGTTTTCTCATCCGAGGGCGTCAGATAGAGCTTCACACCGGCATTGCCCTGCAGGGCGCGGCGGGTGTTCTCGCCATAGATTTCATCGAGGGCGGGGATGGTCTGGGTCACGATCGCCAGGTGGCCGCGATAGGTCCGCAGGGTCTCAATGCTCTCGACCACGATGGGCATTTTTCCGAGGCGGTTAAACTCATCGAGCATGATCATCACGGGCCACGGCTCATCAGGCCCGGGGTCCTTTTCCTGCATGGCCGACAGAAGATCGGAGAAGAACAGCCGGATCAGCGGCGCCAGCGGCTTCACCATCAGCGGCTGGACCACCAGATAGACCGAGAAGGGTTTCTTGCGGATCGTCCGGAAGTCAAAGTCCGACACCGCCGTCGCCTCGTCGATGGCCGGGTTCTGCCATTGGTCGAGCCCCGAGGTCATCAGGAGCGAGACGTAGGAGGTCAGCGTGTCGTTGTTGGTCGACGCGAGCCGCGTGAAGATCAGCTTGGCGGCCCTGTTGTCGACCTCATGGCCCCGCGCGAAATACTCTTTCTGCTTGTTCCCGCCAGAGGCGGCGATGCGGTAGATCTCACCCAGGGTCGGGCGCTTGCGCTGGAAGGCCAGAAGCCCCGCCGCCACGAAGAGATCGATCCCGCCCTTGAGGAGGCCCTG
>JBEIDZ010000021.1:0-15119 GCA_040383215.1 Paracoccaceae bacterium
ACCGGCATCTTCGAAGGCGTGCGCGCCTATGACACGGACCGCGGTCCCGGCCTGTTTCGCCTGACCCCGCATATCGAGCGGCTCTACCGCTCAGCCCATATCCTGGGCATGCCGATCCCCTATTCCGTGCCTGAAATCGTTGCGGCCGCAAAAGAGGTCGTGCGCTCCACCGGCCTGCCTGCCTGCTATCTCCGCCCGCTGGCCTATTACGGCTATGGAGAGATGGGGCTCGATACCGGCCCGTGCACGGTCGACATCGCCATCATGGCCTGGGGCTGGCCTTCGGTCCGCGGGGCAGCGACCGATGCGCGGGGATTGAAGCTGAAGGTCTCGAGCTGGCGGCGGCACGACCACAACATCATGCCGCCCGAAGCCAAGACCGTGGGGGAACTACGTCAATTCCTCGCTGGCCAAGGCCGAGGCGCGGAACGCCGGATACGACGATTGCGTCATGCTCAACCCGCAGGGCCTTGTCGCGGAATGCACGGCCGAGAACATCTTCGTGGTGCGCAATGGCGTGGTCCATACGCCGCCCCTGTCGGCAGGGGGGCTCGAGGGGATCACCCATGACACGGTCCGCACCATCGCCCGCGATCTGGGCCACAAGGTGCGGGCGACCGAGCTGTCGCGCTCGGATCTTTACGTCGCCGACGAGATTTTCGTCTGCGGCACCGCGTCCGAGGTGAACATGGTCGCCTCGGTCGATGACCGGACCGTGGGCTGGCCCGGCCCCATCGGCACCGCGGTCAAGGAGGCGTTCCGGAAGGCCGCGCGGGGGCTGGACCCGAGGTATTCCGCCTGGGTGGAGCTCGCGCAATGAAGCTGACCGAGGTCCAGCAGCAGGCGCTGGCAGACCGCCTGTATCAGGCGTTGCGCGAAGGGCGCGGCATCGACCCGCCGTCAAAGTCGCTCGACTACGATTTCGACGATGCCTATCGCGTCCGGCGCAAGCTGGTCGATCACCTGATCGCCGCCGGGGGTCGCCCGAAGGGCCACAAGATCGGCTTCACATCCGAGGCGATGCAGAAGATGTACGGCATGACGGGGCCGGATTTCGGCATCCTTCTGGACACCATGTTCGCGCCCGAGGGGCAACCCGTCCGCGTCAGCCACATGTCGAATACCCGGGCCGAGCCGGAACTGGCCTTCGAACTGGCCCGCCCGCTGGAGGGCAGGGTCGGCATCGAGGAGGCGCTGGCCGCCACCGCCCGCATCTGGGCCGCCGTCGAGGTGATCGACAGCCGGGTCGGCGCGATGAAGGCGGGAGCGACGGATTCGCTGGCCGACAATGCCGGGGCGGGCTGGGTGGTGCTGGGGTCGAAACCGATGCGCCCGGCCGATCTCGACCTGACCGGGCTGATCCTGTCGATGGAGGTCGACGGCTTCGCCCAGTCCGCCCCGGCCACGGATGTGATGGGCCATCCGGCGGCGCCCCTGGCCTTTCTGGCCGGGAAACTGGCCGATCTTCAGGGCCTTGGCGGGCACCTGAAAGCCGGGGACATCGTGATCACCGGCGCCCCCGTCCGGTCGGTCGAGGTGAAGGCGGGGTCGCGGCTGCATGCCGGTTTCGGCCCCCTTGGCACCATCGACCTGAGCTTTGCGTGAGGCCGGGATGCGCCTGATCACCTATGGCTCTCCCGGACACTGGACCGCCGCCGTGGAGATTGCGGGCCGTGCCGTGCCGCTGGACGCTGCCGCGGCTGCGGCGGGATGGGCCGAGACGGGGCTGACCAACCGCCGGCTGCTGGCCATGGGGCCGGCGCGGATGGCGGACCTGGCCCGCACCGCCGCGACCCTGCCGGGCGAGCCTGTGGCGCGCCTTCGCCTCGGGCCGCCGATCCCGGACCCGCAGAAGATCATCTGCATCGGCCTCAACTATCACGACCACGCGCAGGAGGTCGGCGCGATCCCGCCGCCTTCGCCCATCTTCTTTGCCAAGTTCGCCAATTCGCTGGTCGGCCCGCAGGATGACCTGATCCCGCCGCGCGACGAAAACCACGTCGATTACGAGGCCGAGCTTGCCGTCGTGATCGGCAAGCCCGGCCGCTATGTCAGGCGCGGGGATGCGCTGGACCATGTCGCCGGGGCCATGGCCTTCAACGATGTCTCGGCCCGGGATTTCCAGCTGGCCAATCCGCTCTGGACCAGCGGCAAGGCGGTGGACACCTTCGGCCCCTGCGGGCCCGCGCTGGTGACGGTCGATGACCTTGGCGACCTGCAGGACCTGCCGCTCAGGACGCGCGTGAACGGCACCACGGTGCAGGATGGCACGACCGCCCGGATGATCTTCGGCATCGCGGACCTGATCGCATTCCTGACCCGCGTCATGACGCTGGAACCCGGCGACATCATCGCCACCGGCACTCCGGCCGGTGTGGCGCGTGCCCACACTCCGCCGCGCTTCCTGACGCCGGGCGATGTCGTGGAGGTGGAAATTCCGGGGATCGGCACCCTGAGAAACACGGTCCGGGAGGCCGGATAGGATGAAGACGACGGCGGACGTGGTGATCATCGGCGGCGGCGTGACCGGCTGCGCGATCGCCTGGCACCTGGCCAGGGCCGGGTTCAGGGACGTGGTCCTGCTCGAACGGACCGAACTGACGGCGGGCTCCACCTGGCACGCGGCGGGTGGCACCGGGGCCTTTGGCGGCAGCGCGAATGCCACCTTCCTGCACAAGTATTCCTTTGAAATCTATCCCCGGCTCGAGGCGGAAACCGGCCAGTCCTGCGGTTTTCATCATGTAGGCGAGATCACGCTTGGCCGTACCGAGGCGCGGGTCGAGCAGATGAAGCTGCATCATGCGCTTGCGAAGCGGAACGGGGTCGAGACGCATTGGCTGACGACCGGGGAGCTTCTGGCCAGGGCGCCGGTGATGGACCCCGCGACCGTCAGGGCCGCGCTTTTCGAGCCTTCCTATGGCCATGTGGACCCGTCCGGCGTGACCCATGCCTTTGCCAAGGGCGCGCGCGACCACGGCGCGGTGATCCATCGCCAGACCCCGGTCGTGGAGACCAACCAGCGCCCGGACCGGACCTGGGATGTGGTCACGCCGTCGGGCACGATCCATGCGCAGCGGGTGGTCAATGCCGCAGGTCTCTGGGCGCGCGAGGTGGCAGCGCTGGCGGGCATCCGCCTGCCGCTGATGCCGGTCGAGCACCATTACTTCGTCACCGAGACGATCCCCGAAATCGCGGCGATGGACCACGAACTGCCGCTGATCGGCGATGCGGATGCCGAATACTACATGCGGCAGGAAGGCCAGGGCCTGCTCCTTGGCGTCTATGAGGACACGTGCGTCCACTGGGCGGAAAAGGGCACGCCCCTGAACTTCGGTCACGAACTCCTCCCCAATGCGCTTGAGCGGATCGAGCGAAACCTGGCGCAGGCCTGCGAGGCGGTGCCCTGTCTCGGGCGGGCAGGGCTGAAGCGGGTGATCAACGGGCCGATGATCTTTTCGCCCGATCTCGCGCCGCTGATCGGCCCTTATCCGGGCAAGGCGAATTACTGGACGGCCTGCGGCGTGATGACCGGCTTCAGCCAGTCCGCGGCCATCGGGATGATCCTCGCGGCCTGGATGGCCGAGGGCGAGCCGCCGATGGATGTCTTCATGTGGGACGTCGCACGGTTTGGCCGCTGGGCGGGCAAGGATTATGTCAAGGCGCGCACGGGCGACATGTACGCCACCCGCTTCAGGACGCTCTACCCCTATGAAGAACGCCCGGCAGGCCGGCCGGTGCTGACCACGCCCGCCCATGCCGCCTATCGCGGGATGGGCGCGGTCTTCGGCGCGTCCGACGGGATGGAATATCCCCTCTGGTTCGCGCCGGAGGGGGTGGAGGCGCGCGACAGCCTGACCTTCCGCCGGCCCAACTGGTGGCCCCATGTCGGCGCCGAATGCCGGGCGCTCAGCGCAGGCGTCGGGCTCATCGACATCTCGACCTATGGCAAGCACATCGTGCGGGGGCCAAAGGCACATGGCTGGCTGGAACGGATCATGGCCAACCGGATGCCCGTCAGCGACGGGCAGATGGTGCTGACCCCGATGCTGTCGCCCAAGGGGCGGCTCGTGGGCGAATTCTCGGTCGCGCAACTCTCGCCCGGGGAATTCCTGCTGGTCGGATCGGGCAGCGCCGACCGCTATCACCACCGCCTGTGGGAGGCGCATCTGCCGGCCCCGGGGGTCGAGGTCGAGAGCATGACGACAAGGCTTTGCGGCTTCTCGGTCTCGGGTCCCAAGGCGCGGGTGCTGCTCGAAAGGCTGTGCGATACCGACATCTCGGCCGAGGCCTGGCGTTACGGCCGTGTCGGCCGGGTGCAGATGGGGCCGGCCGCCGATGCGATCCTCTCGCGCGTCGCCTATACGGGCGAGCTGGGCTATGAGGTGCTCGTCCCTTCTGCCTCGCACCTGCCGCTGCTCGAGGCACTTCTGCGCGCCGGGGCCGACCTCGGGGTGACGCTTGCCGGCATCCGGGCGCTCAACTCCCTGCGGATCGAAAAGGGCTTTGGCGCCTGGGGTCTGGAATATGCCCCCGACTATACCCCTTTCGAGGCCGGGATGGGCCGGCTGGTGAAGTTCGACAAGGGCGACTTCGTCGGCCGCGAGGCCGCGCTCGCCGCCCGCGATGCCGCCCCCCGCTTAAGCTTTCGCCAGTTCGACATCGCCACGACCGATGCCGAACCCTGGGGGGGAGAGCCGGTGATGCGCGACGGGCAGGTGGTCGGTTACCTCACCTCTGCCGCCTTCGGCCACCGCGTCGGGCACTGCGTCGCGCTGGGCTACATGACGGGCGGGCAGGCGGACAGGACCGACGGGCTTTACGTCGACATCCTCGGCGACCGCCGCGCGGTGACAGTTCGCGCCGGCGCCGCCTTCGACCCCGAGGGTCTGCGCATGCGCGCCTGACCGACACCATTTCCAAAGAAGACCGGGCCAACCGGCACCTCACCCCGCAACACGGAGAAACACATGCCCAACCGCCTTTCCCTTTCCGCCGCCGCGACCGCGCTGACCGTCGCGCTTGCCGCCCCTGCCCTGGCCGAAGGCACGCTGCGCGTCGCCATCTCGACCGGCTATCCGCCGTTCAACGTGCTCAATGCCGACGGCAGCTTTGGCGGTTTCGATGTCGATTATGCGCTCCTTCTGTGCGAACGCATGAAGATGACCTGCGAATTCACCGATATCGAATGGGACGGCATTATCCCTGGCCTGCTGGCAAACCGCTATGATGCAATCATCGCCTCGATGGGCATCACCGAAGAACGCAAGCAGCAGATTGCCTTTTCGGACCCCTATTACCAGACCCCCTCGACCCTGATCGCCCGCGCCGATGCCGGGCTCTCGGCGGATGCGGCCGGTCTTTCGGGCAAGGCCATCGGCGTGCAGCGCGCCACCGGACACGAATGCTACATCCAGCGCGAATGGGCCGAGGCCGACATGCGCTCCTATCCCACCTCGGACGAGGCCTATCTCGACCTCCTCGCCGGACGCATCGATGCGGTCCTTGTCGATTCGATCCCCGGTCAGGACTGGATCGCGTCCGACCCCGCCCATGCCGTCTTTACCCCTGTGGGCGGCGACATCTACGACACCGAATGCTTTGGCGAAGGCACCGGGATCGGCCTGCGCCAGGGCGAGACCGAACTGCGCGAAGCCCTGAACGCCGCGATTCAGCAGACCCGCGCCGACGGCAGTTATGTCGCGCTGTCCACCGAGTATTTCGGTCGCGATATCTACGGCCAGTGATTCCCGCGGGGCGCCGGTCCGGCCGGCGCCCCTGATCACGCGAGGATGCGATGGCCGATCTCTGGGAATACCGCTGGCTGCTGTTCGTCGGAACCGGTCGCACCATCGCGCTGGGCCTTTCCGGCCTGATGCTGGCCCTGGTCATCGGTCTGGCGACCGCGGCGGCCCGCATCGGCGGCGGGCGCATCGCGGATCGTCTGGCGCGCGGCTACACGACCTTCGTCCGGTCGGTTCCCGACCTGTGCATGATGCTTCTGCTGTTCTTCGGCGGGCAGACGCTGCTCAACCACGTCGGCCATTGGACCGGCTGGTGGGACTATCTCGAGATCAATGCCTTTGCCGCCGGCGCGCTGACCATCGGCGTCATCTTCGGCGCCTACATGGCCGAATCCTTCCGCGGCGCCCATGCCTCGATCCCCCGGGGACAGTTCGAAGCGGCGGCGGCATTCGGGATGAGCCGGACACAGACCTTCCGCCAGGTCACCTTTCCTCTGCTGATGGGCTATGCGCTGCCCTCGCTCGGCGTCAACTGGATGGTGCTGCTCAAGTCGACGGCGCTCGTGTCGGTGCTGGGATTGCAGGACCTCGTCTACTTTGCCACGTCGGCGGGGCGGTCCAGCCGCAATCCCTTTGCCTTCCTCGTTGCCGTGATGGTCATCTACCTGCTGCTGACCGCCCTTTCGGAATGGGTCCTCGCACGGCTTGAGCGGCGTTTCACCCGCGGCAGGACGCTCCGCTGATGAACCCCGACGCCCCCGACCCGCTGTCCGATCTCTGGGCACTTGTCACAGCCTTTTCCGCCGACCGCTCTCCCGTCGACTTTGCGCTGATCCTGTCGCACTGGCCGATGTTCCTGCAGGGGCTGGTCAACACGCTGCTGCTGGTGGCTTTCGGCCTGGCCGCCGGGGCGCTGGTCGGCCTGCCGATGGCCGTCCTGCGCTGGCATCGGACACCGGTGGCATCGCAGGCCGTGGGTGCCTTTGTCTATGTGTTCCGCGGCACGCCGCTGCTGGTGCAGGCCTATCTGCTCTACTATGGCCTTGCCCAGTTTGCAGCGGTCCGCGACAGCCCCCTATGGATCGTGCTGCGGGAACCCTGGTGGTGCTGTGCCGTGGCCTTCGCCATCAACTCTGCCGCTTATCAGGTCGAGATCTATCGCGGCGGGCTGGATGCTGTCCCGAAGGGCGAAATCGAGGCTGCCACCGCCATCGGCATGTCGCCGGGCATGGCCCTGCGCCGGCTGATCCTGCCCTCGGCGCTGCGGCGTTGCCTGCCGATGCTGGGCAATGAATCGATCTTCCTGCTGCATGGATCGGCCATCGCCTCGATGCTGACCGTGATCGACGTGCTCGGTGCGGGCCGCCGGCTCAACGCCGAATACTACCTGGCCTTCGAGGGCTTTCTTGCCGCCACCGTCATCTACATGGCCCTGGTCTGGATCATCACCCGGATTCTCGCGCGGGTCGAACGCCGCACCATGCGTCACCTGCGCGCCCTGGCGTCCTGATGGCGTCTCACAGCCGGTGCAGCAGGAACTGCATGAGCCTTTCGCTGGCCCGCGTGGGGCTGAGTTCACCCGGCCGCAGGTCATATCCCCACCCGCTGGCGATCTTGCCGGGAAACGGTTCAACCAGCGACCCGCGCCGGATATGGACCTCGGCAAGCGAAGCCAGCGTGACCGCACAGCCCAGCCCGGCGATCGCCATCTCCAGCGCAACGTTCGAGCTGTCGGTCTTCAGCCCCTGCACCAGCGGCAGATCGGCGATGCCGTGGTGGCGGGCGAAGGCCTCCCACAACTCCTGCCGGCCCAGGATATGGATCAGCCCCTTGCGCAGCACATCGGCAGGCACCTGCATCGCCTCCGGACCGGTCAGGAAATCGGGTCGGCAGACCATCACCAGAAGTTCCTCTCCCAGGCTTTCGCCCACAAGCGGCTGGCTGACATGGCGTGGAATGATCCGCAGATCGACGATCTGCTCTGTGGTTTCCGCCCAGATCGTCGCGTGGACGGTCACTTCGACTTCGGGATTCTCCTCCCGATAGGCGACCAGACGCTCGGGCAGCCAGTTTGTGGCTAGGCTCGCCGGGCAGGCGATTGTCACCTCCTTGCGGTGCCGCACGGTCTGCACCTGACCTGTCGCCACGTCAATCTGCGCAAGCGCCCGCTGCAGGGCCGGAAGATAGGCCGAAGCAACCTCGGTCAGCGTCAGGCTGCGTGGGGCGCGGTAAAACAGGGGGCGGCCGATGAACTGTTCCAGCGCCCGCACATGGCCCGAAACGGCGGCCTGGGTCATGCGAAGCTCCTCTGCCGCGCGGGTAAAGCTCAGGTGCCGGGCCGAAGCCTCGAATGACCGGATGTAGTTCAGGGGCGGCAGGTATCTCATCGGCGCTCTCTCCGGCATCCAGCCTAGTCGATCTCCAGGGATCGGGCCAGAATATATGCCCCGGAATAACTTGGGGTCAGGCCCCCGTTTCGCTTGCGTGACTTTGTCGGCCCGGCATCTAGGCTGCGCGACAGGGCAGGGGTGCAGGATGCGGGAAGCAAGACGAGGGCGGCGCGAAAAGGCCGGGGCCAGCATCGCCCAGCTGCCGTGGGAGGTCGTCCGCAATCCCTATGCGCCGATGGAAATCCTGTCGCCAGACCAGATGCAGGACCTGCACGACACCTCGATCCGCATCCTGAAGGAGCTGGGCATAAAGGTGATGGGGGCCAATGCGCGCGCCCTCTTTGCCGCGGCCGGGGCGAAGATCGACGATGACGGAATCGTGCGGATCGACGAAACCCATGTCGCGGCGGCCCTGGAGACCGCCCCGCGCCAGTTCACGCTGACCCCGCGCAACCCGGCAAAGCGGGTGCATCTGGGCGGGGATCACCTTGTCTTCGGGCTTGTGGCGGGACCGCCCAACGTCCACGACCGGGTCAATGGCCGCCGGTCGGGCAATCTCGCGGATTACCGCAATTTCATCCGCCTCGCACACCACTTCAACGCGATCCACATGATCGGCAACCAGGTGACCGCGCCGCAGGAGCTTGCGGCAAACAGCCGGCACCTCGACACCTACCTTGCCAACCTGACCCTCTCGGACCTGACCTACCACTGCACCGCCATCGGACGGGGCAGGGCGATGGACGGCATCCGGATGATGGCGATTTCCCGCGGTCTGACGCTGGACGAGATGGCGCGCGATCCGGGCGTCATCACCATCATCTCGGTCAACTCGCCGCGGCTTCTGGACGATGCGATGGGCGACGGGCTGATCGCCATGGCCGAACACGGCCAGCCTGTGACGATCACACCTTTCACGCTGATGGGTGCCATGACCCCTGTCAGCCTGCCGGCCGCCCTGGCCCAGCAGAATGCCGAGGCACTGTTCGGCGTCGTCCTGACCCAGCTGGCCAAACCCGGCGCCGCGGTGATGTACGGTGCCTTCACCTCGAACGTCGACATGCGCTCGGGCGCGCCTGCCTTCGGCACCCCGGAAAACACCAAGGCCAATGTCATCGCGGGTCAGCTTGCCCGCCGCTATGGCCTGCCATACCGGACCTCGAACGCCAACGCCTCGAATGCGGTCGATCTGCAGGCGGCCTATGAAACCTCGATGGCCACCTGGGGCGCCGTGATGGGGGGCGCGAACCTGATCTACCATGCAGCCGGCTGGCTCGAGGGCGGGCTGACCGCCAGCTATGAAAAGCTGATCCTCGATGTCGAAATCCTGCAGAACATGGTCGAAGTCCTGCGGCCCCTGAAATGGGATGCAGAGGAACTGGGCTTCGACGCCATCCGCGATGTGCCCGCAGGCGGCCATTTCTTTGGCGCGGCACATACGATGGCGCGGTACGAAAAGGCCTTCTACCAGCCGATGCTGTCGGACTGGCGCGGGTACGAAAACTGGGTGCTGGCCGGGGCCAGGGACGCGGGCGACCGCGCGACAAACCTCTGGCAGCAGGCCCTTGCCGAATATGAAGAACCGCCGATGGACCCTGCCATCCGCGAAGAACTGGAAGCCTATGTCGCCGGACGGCGGGAAGAGATCGGGCATGACGACCCCTGACACCACGCTCAAATCCCATGCCCAGGCTGTCGTCATCGGGGGCGGACTGGTCGGATGCTCGATCCTCTACCATCTGACCAAGCTCGGCTGGACCGATGTCGTCCTCCTGGAACGCTCGGAGCTGACAAGCGGATCGACCTGGCACGCGGCGGCCAACATCCACGGGCTGCATGACTCGACCAATATCAGCCGCCTGCAGCACTACACGATGGGTCTCTACCGCGAACTTGAGGCCGAGACCGGCCAGGGCTGCGGCATCTTCCAGCCTGGGTCGCTCTACCTGGCACAGACCGAGGCGAGGGAACATCAACTGCGCCTGCAGGCCGCCAAGGCGCGCTATTACGGGATGAACTTCCACGAGATCAGCCGGGACGAGGCCGAGCGCCTGCACCCCCTGGTGGACTTCGACGGCATCCGCTGCATCATGTACGAACCCCAGGGCGGCAACGTCGATCCCTCGGGCGTGACGATGGCCTATGCCTCGGGAGCCCGGGCGCGGGGGGCGCAGATTCGCCGCATGTGCCCGGTGACGGCGACGCGGGCCCAATCCGACGGATCATGGATCGTCGAAACGCCGCTCGGGAACGTGCATACCGGATGGGTGATCAACGCCGCCGGCCTCTGGGCGCGGGAGGTGGCGGCGCTGGCGGGCATCGCGCTCCCTCTCATCCCGACCGAACACCAGTATTTCGTCACCGAAACCATCCCCGAAATCGCCGCGATGGACCGCCGCCTGCCCTCTGTCGCGGACCGGGACGGAGAATATTACCTGCGGCAGGAGGGCAAGGGCCTTCTGGTCGGAGCCTATGAGCGGGACATGAAGTTCTGGGCCGAAGAGGGCACGCCGCAGGATTTTGGCCACGAGCTTTTCGCTGACGATCTGGTCCGGATCGAGCCCAACATGCTGCGCGCCATCGACCGGGTGCCCGTCGTGGGCAGCGCCGGAATCAAGCGGGTGATCAACGGACCGATGATCTGGTCGCCCGACAGCTCGGCCCTGTTCGGCCCGGTGCCGGAACTGCGCAACTATTTCTGCTGCAACGGGATCATCCCCGGCTTTTCGCAGTCCGGCGGGCTTGGGCTCCTGTCGGCAGAGTGGATCGTCGAGGGCGAGCCGAAGCTCGACATGTTCGGCTGGGACCTCGCCCGTTTCGGACACTGGGCCGGGAAGGAATTCACCAGGGCCCGGGTGCGCGACCAATACGCGAACCGGTTCAAGATCCACTTTCCGAACGAAGAACGCGCCGCGGGCCGTCCGGTACGGGTGCGGCCGGTCCATGGGATGCAGATGGCCGCGGGCGCGGTCTTCGGCCTGAACTTCGGTTGGGAACATCCGCTCTGGTTCTCGGCCGAAGGCGAGCCGAAGGACGAGACCACCGGCTTTGAGCGGCAGAACTGGTGGGGGCCCGTGGGCCGCGAGGCCAGGATGCTGCGCGACCGCGCGGGGATCATCGACATCTCGAACTTCGCCCGCTACCGGATCACCGGGCCGGGGGCGCAGGGCTGGCTGGACGCCCTGCTTGCCAACCGGGTTCCGGCTGTGCCGGGACGGTCCTGCCTGGCCCCCCTGATCGGCGGGCGCGGCGGGATTGCGGGGGACTTCACCGTCACCTGCCTGGGCCCCGGGGACTATTTCATGGTCGGCTCGGGAATGGCGGAACGCTATCACAAGCGGTTTTTCGATGCCGTGCCGCTGCCTGCCGGAACAGGCTGGAAAAGCGTGACCGAAGCGATGGCGGGGTTCAACGTGGCGGGCCCGCTGGCGCGCGATGTGCTCGGGCGGCTCACCAATGCCGACCTGTCGAACGAATCCTTCCCGTTCATGCGCTCCCGGCAGATCGATGTGGCAGGCGTGGCCTGCATTGCGCTGCGCGTCAGCTTCACCGGCGATCTCGGCTGGGAACTTCACTGTGCCGAAACCGATCAGGCGCGGCTCTATGGCGCGCTTCTCGAGGCGGGCCGGCAGGTGGATGCGGGACCGGTCGGAAGCCGGGCGTTGATGAGCCTGCGGCTCGAGAAGGGCTATGGCTCCTGGGGACGGGACTATTCGCCCGAATACTGGCCGCAGGAAACGGGGCTGGCCGGGCTGATCAAGGCCGACAAGGACTTTCTCAACAAGCCCGCCTGGCTGGCCATCGCTGACCTGCCCCCGCGCGAGGTCCTGCGGTCGGTCGTGATCGAGGCCACCACGGCGGATGCGACAGGAGGGGAGCCGATCTTCGATCCGGCGGGGAAACCTGCGGGGAAGGTGTCGTCGGGGGCCTATGGCTACCACGTCGGACAGTCGCTGGCGCTGGCCTACCTGCGGCCCGACATCACGCCCGGCGCGGAACTTGAGGTCATGGTTCTGGGCCGCCCGCATCGCGCCCGGGTGCTTGAAGGTGCGGCATTCGACGCCGGGGGCAAACGCCTGCGGGCCTAGTGCCGCCGCTAGGCAAGGACAAATAAAGAAGTAATATCAATATCGTGAATCAGGCCTTGGGGTCGTTCAAGGTCTGGCCACCGCCAGATCCAGAAGGGCCTGCGCCGATTGCCCTTGGGTCAGGTCCTCTGCCGCCGCGCGCAGGGCCCGGGCGCGCTCAGGGCCAAGGACCGGGTCGGCGCAGGCGTGGAACTTCTGGCGCATCTCGTCGCGGGAAACCATCGCCTCGGGGTCGCCGCGCGCTTCGGTCGGGGGCGATTCAAGCCGGGTGCCATCCTTCAGGACAACGACTGCATGGGCCAGGCGTCGGGCGGGAAAGGCCGCGTTGTAGGCGTCGGACTCCGTCACGATCATCCCCTCGGCCAGCCGCCGGATTTCGGGGTCGGCAAAGGCCGCGGCGGTGATGTCATCGGCCCCGATCGTGCCGCGCACGGCGGCCACGGCGGCCGGAAAGGCCGTGGAATACTGCGCCTCTTCGGTCGTCGCCGGAGTGCGGGTGGCAAGGCGCAGCGACTGGTGGAAGGTCACGATCTCGATCCGGGCGAGGTCGGTGGACCGCAACCCCTGCCCCTGCATCAGGGACAGCACGGCCTGCACCGGGGGTTGCGCCCAGCGGCAGACGGGGAAGGGCTTGTAATACTGTTCCATCACCCGCCATGTCCGGCCAAGGTCGTCCCAGAGATCGGCCACGTCGGCACCTTCCGCCGTGACCGCGGGCGCGCCGGTAAAGCCTGACCGCGCCAGGAACGCCGCCGAGACCCCCGCCATGCCGCCCCAGCCGGAGCCGTCCTTGAGCATGGTCGGGTGGTCGATGCAGCGCATCATCTGGCTGCGCGGGCCGTGGTATTCGGCAATGCCAAGCGCATGCCGGGTCCGGTCCGCCGAAAGCCCCAGATAGCGCGCACCGATGGCAGCACAGGACAGCGCCGTCCACGCCCCCGAGGTGTGATAGTCGCAGGCGGTGCGGTGCAGCGCGATCCCGGCGCGGGTCCCGATCTCGTACCCCAGAAGAAGCGCGACCAGAAGTTCGCCCCCGTCCAGCCTGCCCGTAGCCTCGGCCATGGCCAGGGCGGCGGGAAGCGCCGCACATCCGGCATGGCCCTTGGTCAGGCGGTGGCCGTCATGCGCGTCATGGGCGTCAATCGTCATGCCCCCCGCCAGCGCCGCCCCTGCCGGGCTCACCGGGCGGCCGTCAAGAAGCATGTGGGACGCCGCCGATCCCGGGGCGAACTGGTCGGCAGCATGGTCGCGGATGATGCGGCTCAGATCTGTTCCGATGCCGCCGGTGGCGACACCCAGAAGATCGACCAGGAAATCCCGCGTGCGGTCCTGCACCGGGGCGGGAACATCCTGCCAGCGTACTCCGTGAAGGAAATCGATCAGCTGCATGGCGTGGCCTTCATCCCGCGATCATGCCGGAGTGTCCCCCAGCCCGAGAGCCGCCTCAAGCTCGTGATGCAGCGGCAGCCCTTCGGTCACATGGCGACCGTGGTTCAGCACGATCCGGTCCCCCTGGTCCCGGGCGAGCAGAACGTTCAGGCTGCGGGCCTCGAACACCACGAGATGGGCAGGCAGGCCCTGACCGATGCGGCCAAGGTCCGGACGCCCGATCAGATCGGCAGGCACACGCGACGCCATCGCAAGGCTGCCGGTCAGGGGTTCGTCGGCCTGAAAGACGCGGATCGCCTGTTTCAGCGTATCCAGCATGTCGTGATCTCCATAGGGAAACCAGGCGTCGCGGCAGTTGTCGCCGCCGATGGCCAGCGGCAGGCCGGCCGCGCGGATTTCATGGGCGGCCGTGACCCCCCGCCATCGCGGGGTCCGGCGCGGCTTGCGGTCCATCAGATACATCATCGGCGTCGGCATCGAGACAAAAGCCAGGTCGGCCTCCCGCGCCAGCGCGAGGGTCCGGTCGATCACTTCGGGCGGCATCAGCGACAGGTTCACGCAATGGCCAAGCACGACCCGGCCCCTGAAGCCGGACCGAAGCCGGGCTCTCGCGATTTCGGGGATGGTGAAGGCAGAAAGGTCCTCGGTCTGATCGACATGGAGGTCGATGTCGAGACCGCGTTCCCCGGCCAGCGCAAAGAGCCTGTCCAGTGCCGGTGCCAGCGCCTCGTGTGTGCCGTTCTCGCCGCGTTCCAGCGTGTCGGTGACGCCGCCCAGGATACCGCCCATGTCGGCGGTCAGGTCGGCCATGGCGCGGCCCTCCTCGCCGACCCAGGCCTCGATCGCGCAGATGGTGACGCCCTGCAGATCGACCCTGCCCGCCCATTTTGTCCGCAGCCGGTCCAGAGCCCGCCAGTGCCGCCGGGAAAAGGCCAGCGTTTCGCTGTCCACATGGCTTCGCAGGGCCGCAACCCCGTGGGCAAAGGCGCAGGCCAGGCCGAATTCCATGCGCAGGGCCAGGTCCGTCTCTGTCCAGCGCGGCCAGTCCCGGGCGGTCAGCGAAAAGCCGCCATGGATCGTGCCATCGGCACGGACACGCGGAATGGCCTGGCCGCAGTCAAGGTGGGTGTGCATGTCGATCAGCGCGGGCCACAGATGGCGGCCCTCCAGATTGACCCGCCGGGCAGCTTCGGGGCCGGCGCCGGCCGCAAACAGGCCGGCGACCCGCCCTTCGGCAATCAGCACGTCCAGCAGCAGTGCCCCTTCGGCATCGGTCCGCGCCCCGGGGGGCGGACCGGCCACCAGTTCCAGGGGAACCCGCGCGCCGGCCATCAGATAGCTGCCGGTGTCAGGAATGGACAGAAGGTTCCTGGCCTGCATCACCGTTCCCCGCCGGAAAGGGGCGCCCCCAACCGCGGCCCCCGCCCATAACCCCCCGAGCCCCATCCCCGCCACGTGGAGTTGGAAGGTAGGGTTGCCCCGGGGCCCCAGCAACCGCCGGGGGGGGGGGG
>JBEIDZ010000022.1:0-15029 GCA_040383215.1 Paracoccaceae bacterium
GCAAGGAGGCGGGCTGCGCCCCCCTCCTTGACCACCCCGCCGGACAGGTCGCCCGGTGGTGGGGGGAAAGAGCGGAGGCGGGACATGACACGGCCGTCTGCATGCTTCGGCCTTGGAGCACGCGGCAGAGCAGGGCATGATGGGGCATGATCGACAAGCTCGAGATGTTCATCGCCCTTGCCCAGGCCCGGCATTTCGGCCGCGCCGCCGCGGCGATGGGCGTCAGCCAGCCCTCGCTCTCGGCCGCAATCCGGAGCCTCGAGGAGGAACTCGGCGTCATGCTCGTCTTGCGCGGCTCGCGCTATGGCGGCCTCACGCCCGAGGGCAAGCGCGTGCTCGACTGGGCGCGCCGCATCGTGGGCGACGCGCGCACGATGCGGCAGGAACTGCGCGCCGCGCGCCAGGGTCTGGCCGGCAACGTGCGCCTCGCCGTCGTGCCGACCGCACTCACCGTGGCCGCACAGCTCACCACCTCCTTTGTCGGCGCCCATCCGGACGTGCATTTCACCCTTCTCTCCTCGACCTCGGCCGACATCCTGCAATCGCTCGAGGATCTGCAGATCGACGCCGGCATCAGTTATCTCGACAACGAACCGCTCGGGCGCGTCGTCACCGTTCCGCTCTATGCCGAACGCTATGCCCTCATCCTGCGCGCCGACGCGCCCCTCGCGGCCGCCGTGTCGGTGCGCTGGGCCGATCTCGGCGCCCTGCCGCTCTGCCTGCTGACGCCCGACATGCAGAACCGCCGCATCATCGGCGGGCACCTGGCCGAGGCCGGCGTCACCGTCTCCCCGGCGATCGAGACGAATTCCACCATCGTCCTCATCGCCCATGTGCTGGCCGGCGGCCATGCCACGATCCTGCCCAGCCGCGCGGCCGAGATTTTCCTCGCCGATCCGCAACTCCGCGCCGTGCCGATCACCGATCCCGACGCCACCCATGCTGTCGGCCTGATCGCACCCCTGCGCGAACCCCATACCCCCGTGATCGCCGCGCTCCTGCAGGAGGCCCGGCGCATCGGCACCGCTTGATAGAAAACCCCTATCAATTCACCGAATGATGCCCTTGTTTCGCGCATCAATCCGCGGCAGAAGGCCCTTATCCTTCGGTGTCCGGACAACGAGCCCCATGCGCGACAACCCCATCCCTGCAGCGCTCCAGCCGCGACTGGACGAGATCATCGCCGCGCACCGGCACCGCGAAGGGCCGCTCCTGCCGATCCTGCATGACGTGCAGGCCGAATGGGGGATGATCCCCGATGCGGCCCAGCCGGTCATCGCCGCTGCGCTCAATATCTCCCGCGCGGAACTGCACGGCGTGATCAGCTTCTACCACGACTTCCGCGACCATCCGGCGGGGCGCCATGTGCTGCGGCTCTGCCGGGCCGAGGCCTGTCAGGCCATGGGCGGCGCGGCGCTGGGCGACGCGGCGAAGGCGGCGCTCGGGATCGACTGGCACGGCACGACGGCCGACGGCGCGGTGACGCTGGAACCGGTCTTCTGCCTTGGCCTCTGCGCCTGCGCCCCTGCGGCGCAGGTGGACGGGCAGCTGGTCGGAAGGGTCGATGCCGCACGGCTGACCGCTCTGCTCGACGGGATGCGAAGATGAAAATCTATGTCCCCCGCGACGCCGCCGCCCGCGCGCTTGGCGCTGATGACGTCGCCCGCGCCATGGCCGAGGCCGTGGCCGCCCGCGGACTTGACGCCCGCATCATCCGCAACGGCTCGCGCGGGATGGTCTGGCTCGAACCCCTGGTCGAGATCGAGACGGAGGCGGGCCGCACCGCCTTCGGCCCCGTCACGCCCGCCGATGTGGCCGCGATCCTGGACGGCAACTCCCCCCTCGCGCTCGGCCCTGTCGAGGCCATTCCCTTCTTTGCCCGCCAGACCCGGCTGACCTTCGCCCGCGTCGGCCTGACCGACCCGCTCGACTTTGACGCCTATGTCGCCCATGGCGGCACCGCCGGCCTGCGCCATGCTCTCGGGATGACGGATGCGCAGATCGTGGCCGAGGTGAAGGAGTCCGGCCTGCGCGGCCGCGGCGGCGCGGGCTTTCCCACCGGGATCAAGTGGGAAACCGTGCGCACCGCGCCGGGCGCGCGCAAATACATCGTCTGCAACGCCGACGAAGGCGACAGCGGCACCTTCGCCGACCGCATGCTGATGGAGGGCGACCCCTTCTGCCTGATCGAGGGCATGGTGATCGCCGGCCTGGCCACCGGAGCCGCGAAGGGCTTCGTCTATATCCGCTCGGAATATCCCGATGCCATCGCGGTCATGTCCGAGGCGATCCGCATCGCCGAAGCCCGCGGCCTCCTCGGCCGCATCCTCGGCAGCGACAGGACCTTTGACCTCGAACTGCGCGTCGGCGCCGGGGCCTATGTCTGCGGCGAGGAGACATCGCTCCTGAACTCGCTCGAGGGCAAGCGCGGCATCGTGCGCGCCAAGCCGCCGCTGCCGGCGCTCGAAGGCTTCATGGCCCGGCCCACGGTCGTCAACAACGTCATCTCGCTCGCAACCGTGCCGGTGATCCTCGCCCGGGGTGCCGCCTTCTACCGCGACTTCGGCCTCGGCCGCTCGCGCGGGACGATCCCGCTCCAGATTGCAGGAAACGTGAAATTCGGCGGCCTGTTCGAGGCCGCATTCGGCCTTACATTGTCGGAAATCGTCAATGACATCGCCGGCGGTACCGCCACGGGCCGCCCCGTCAGGGCGGTCCAGGTCGGCGGCCCGCTCGGCGCCTACTTTCCGGTATCCGCCTTCGACACCCCCTTCGGCTACGAGGAATACGATGCGAAAGGCGGCCTGATCGGCCATGCCGGCATCGTCGTCTTCGACGACAGCGCCGACATGCTGCAGTTGGCCCGCTTCGCGATGGAATTCTGCGCCATCGAATCCTGCGGCAAATGCACCCCCTGCCGCATCGGCGCGGTCCGCGGCGTGGAAACCATCGACCGCATCGCCGCCGGCGACCCCGCCGCCCTGCCGCTGCTCGCCGACCTCTGCGAAACGATGAAGGACGGCTCGCTTTGCGCGCTGGGCGGCTTCACGCCCTTCCCGGTCATGTCCGCCCTGCGCCACTTCCCCGAGGATTTCCGCATCACCCGCGAGGCCGCCGAATGACCGACACGCCTGCGACGAAAGACAAGGTCCGGGGCCCCGCCTCCTACTTCCCCTCGATCGAAAAGACCTATGGCCGCCCGGTCGGCGAATGGCTCGACCTCATCGCCGCCCGGCAGGACGCCCGCCACATGGAGACCGTGGCCTGGCTCAAGGCCGAACACGGGCTTGGCCACGGCCATGCCAATGCCCTCGTCGCCCATGCCCGCGCCACGCAGAAGGACTGAGACCATGAAGGACTTCATCCTCCCCGCCTTCGACGAGACCGACAAGGGCACCCCCGCCAGCCGCGCGGCCGAGATGGTGACGCTCACCGTCGACGGCTTTTCCGTCACCGTCCCCGCAGGGACAAGCGTGATGCGCGCCGCCGCCGAAGCCGGGATCGCCATCCCCAAGCTCTGCGCCACCGACAGCCTCGACGCCTTCGGCTCCTGCCGCCTCTGCGCGGTCGAGATCGAGGGCCGGCGCGGCACGCCCGCCTCCTGCACCACGCCCGTGACGCCGGGCATGGCAGTCCGCACCCAGACCGCCAAGCTGCAGAAACTGCGCCGCGGCGTGATGGAACTCTACATCTCGGACCATCCGCTCGACTGCCTGACCTGCGCGGCCAATGGCGACTGCGAATTGCAGGACATGGCCGGCAGCGTCGGCCTGCGCGATGTCCGCTATACCCCCGGCCAGAACCATTTCGCCACCCGCGAAGGCCCGGCCCCGAATGCCCGCTACATCCCCAAGGACGAGAGTAACCCCTATTTCACCTACGACCCCGCCAAATGCATCGTCTGCTCGCGCTGCGTGCGCGCCTGCGAGGAAGTGCAGGGCACCTTCGCCCTGACGATCGAGGGCCGCGGCTTTGACAGCCGCGTCTCCTTCGGCGCGCGCAGCGATACCGCGCTGACCTCGGACTGCGTCTCCTGCGGGGCCTGCGTCCAGGCCTGCCCAACCGCCACCCTGCAGGAAAAATCGGTGATCGACCACGGCACGCCAGACCGCGCCGTCATCACCACCTGCGCCTATTGCGGCGTCGGCTGCTCCTTCAAGGCCGAGATGAAGGGCGACACGCTTGTCCGCATGACGCCCTGGAAGCACGGCAAGGCCAATCGCGGCCATTCCTGCGTCAAGGGCCGCTTCGCCTGGGGCTATGCCGCGCACCGCGACCGCATCCTCAAGCCGATGATCCGCGACCGTGTCACCGACCCCTGGCGCGAAGTCACCTGGGACGAGGCCATCGCCGAAGCCGCGCGCCGTCTGCGCGCGATCCAGAAGGACCACGGGGTCAAGGCGATCGGCGGCATCACCTCATCGCGCTGCACCAACGAGGAAACCTACCTCGTGCAGAAGATGATCCGCGCCGTCTTCGGCAACAACAACACCGATACCTGTGCGCGGGTCTGCCATTCGCCCACGGGCTACGGGCTCGGCCAGACCTACGGCACCTCGGCCGGGACGCAGGACTTCGATTCGGTCGAACAGACCGATGTCGTCATCGTCATCGGCGCCAACCCGACCGACGGCCACCCCGTCTTTGCCTCGCGGCTGAAGAAACGCCTGCGCCAGGGCGCCAGGCTCATCGTCATCGACCCCCGCCGGATCGACCTCGTCAAGACACCCCATGTCGCAGCCGCCCATCACCTGCCGCTGCGCCCCGGCACCAATGTCGCCGTCGTCACGGCCATGGCCCATGTGATCGTGACCGAAGGCCTGATCGCCGAGGCCTTCATCCGCGACCGCTGCGACTGGGACGAATTCCAGGACTATGCCGCCTTCGTCGCCGACCCGCGCCATTCGCCCGAGGCGATCGAGATGCTGACCGGCGTCCCCGCGGCCGACCTGCGCGCCGCCGCCCGCCTCTTTGCCACCGGCGGCAACGGCGCGATCTACTACGGCCTTGGCGTGACGGAACATTCGCAGGGCTCGACCACCGTCATGGGTATCGCCAACCTTGCCATGCTCACCGGCAATGTCGGCCGCCCCGGCGTGGGGGTGAACCCGCTGCGCGGACAGAATAACGTTCAGGGCTCCTGCGACATGGGCTCCTTCCCGCACGAACTTCCCGGCTACCGCCATGTCAGCCAGGATGCCGCGCGCGAGGTCTTCGAACGCATCTGGGGCACCGTGCTCGACAAGGAGCCCGGTCTGCGCATTCCCAACATGCTCGATGCTGCCGTCGAAGGCACCTTCCGCGGAATCTACATCCAGGGCGAGGACATCCTGCAATCCGACCCCGACACCCACCATGTCGCCGCCGGCCTTGCCGCGATGGACTGCGTCATCGTGCAGGACATCTTCCTCAACGAGACCGCGAACTACGCCCATATCTTCCTGCCCGGCACGACCTTCCTCGAGAAAGACGGGACCTTCACCAATGCCGAACGCCGCATCAACCGCGTGCGCAAGGTGATGCAGCCCCTGCCGGGTTTAGCCGACTGGGAGGTGACCCAGCTTCTGGCCAATGCCATGGGCGCGGGCTGGACCTATACCCACCCCGCAGAGGTGATGGAGGAGATCGCCGCCACCACCCCCTCCTTCGCCGGCGTCTCCTACCCGCTGCTGGACGAAAAAGGCTCGGTCCAGTGGCCCTGCAACGACAAGGCCCCCGAAGGCACGCCGCTCATGCATGTCGACGGCTTCGTGCGCGGCAAGGGGCGCTTCATCGTCACCGAATACGTGCCGACCGACGAACGCACCGGCCCGCGCTTTCCGCTCCTGCTCACGACAGGGCGGATCCTGTCGCAATACAACGTCGGCGCCCAGACCCGGCGCACCGCCAACACGATCTGGCACGCCGAGGACCTGCTCGAAATCCATCCCCATGACGCCGAACAGCGCGGCATCCGCGAAGGCGACCTCGTCAAGCTCGCCTCCCGCACCGGCGAGACGGCACTGCATGCCACGATCACCGACCGCGTCGCGCCCGGCGTGGTCTATACCACCTTCCACCATCCCACGACCCAGGCCAACGTGGTGACGACCGACTATTCCGACTGGGCCACCAACTGCCCCGAATACAAGGTCACCGCCGTCGAGGTGTCCAAGACCAACGGCCCGACGATCTGGCAGCACGATTACGAGGAACAGGCAGAGCTCTCCCGACGCATCCTCCCGGCGGCGGAATGAAGCTTCTCTCCACACCATCCGTGCGCCTGCCCACCCTCGGCCACGGGGCGGGCGACCGCGCCCTGCCCGAGGAAACGCCCGTCGCCATCGTCGTGAACGGCACGACCCAGGCCGTGCTCATGGCCACGCCCGCCGATCTGGCCGATTTCGCCACCGGGTTCTCGCTGACCGAAGGCCTCGCACCCCTGTCCGAGATCGGCGAGATCGAGGTCGTCGAACAGGTCGGAGGGATCGAATGCCGCCTCTGGCTGCCCGCGGCCCGCGCCGCCGCGCTGACCGAGCGCCGCCGCGCCATGACCGGGCCCGTCGGCTGCGGGCTCTGCGGCATCGACAGCCTTACCCAGGCGCTGCGGCCCCTGCCCGTCCTGCCCGACACGCCGCTCACGATCAGCCAGGACGACGTCGCGCTCGCACTCGACGAACTGCGCGACTGGCAGCCGCTCCATGACGAGACGCGCGCGACCCATGCCGCGGGCTTCTTTCGCCCCGGCGCCGGCATCGTGATGGCGCGCGAGGATGTGGGCCGCCACAATGCGCTGGACAAGCTGATCGGCGCGCTGGTCCGCGCCGGCATCGACCCCGCCTGTGGCGCGATCGCGCTCACCTCGCGCGTCTCGGTCGAGATGGTGCAGAAGACGGTGATGGCCGGCGCGCCGATCCTGCTCGCCGTGTCCTCGCCCACCGCCCATGCGGTCCGCCTTGCCGCGACCGCGCATCTGACGCTCGCCTCCCGCGCCCGCGGCGAAACGGCGGTCTTCACCCATCCCCACCGCATCCGCGAGGTTCCCCATGTCGCCTGACAAGATGATCCACATGGCCAACCAGATCGCGACCTTCTTTGCGACCCAGCCCGGCACCGGCCAGGCCGAGGCGGTAGCCCGCCACCTCAAGTCCTTCTGGGACCCGCGCATGCTCGCCCAGCTTGACGCCCATGTCGCGGCCGGCGGCGCGGGGCTCTCGCCACTGGTCATCGCGGCGGTCGGATCGCTCAGGGCGACCGCAACCGCCTGACCCCGCGGTCGGAGCGCGGCGCACACCCGCAGACCGCCCACCCGGCCCCGCACGCGCCGGGGACCCCCCCCGCGACCCCCGACGGAACCCGTCTCCCCGGCTTACGACCCGTGGCCGGGCGATGGTGTCCGGCACCTCCGTCCTGCGTCGTCATCGCGACAAAGACGGGCAGACCGGATCCGATCTGCCCCGCTTTTTTCGTCGAAACCCTTCGGAAGGGGGTCGCAGGCCGGGGGACAGCGCCCCCCTTGGCACGGCACCGGATCAGGAAATCGGCATCGACCGCATCCGCGCCACGGTCTCGCGCTCGGCCCGGCGGCTCGCCACCGGCGGCAGGCCCTGCGCGATGAGGCCGATATCCTCGGCACAGCGCGTCCCGATCTCGCGCAAGGCGGATTCAAGCGCCCCCGCCCGGTGCGGCGAGAAGAGCATCCCCGGTACCTTGCGGATCGGGTCATCGGGCGGCAGCGGCTCGACCGGAAAGACATCCGTCGCCACCCTGACCCGCCCCGCAGCCGCCGCCGCGCAGAGCGCAGGAAAATCCGCCGCCGCCGCGCGCGAGACGAGGATCAGGTTCGCCCCCGGCTCCATCAGGGCCAGCGCCTCGGCCCCGATCAGCCCGCGATTCTCGGTCGTGATCGTCGCCATGACAAAGACGAAGCGGTTTTCGCCCATCACCGTCGCGAACTCCGCAGGCTCCACCCCCAGCCGGCGCAGATGCCCCTCGGGCAGCCAGGGATCATGCACCTGCACCCGCGCGCCGAAGGGACCGATGAGCCGCCAGAGCGCGCGGCCCAGATCGCCGAACCCGATGATCCCCACGCGCGAGCCGGTCATCAGTTCCGCCTCGCGGTTGCCCTCGAAGAGCCACTTCTCCTCGCCCTTCAGGAAGGCCGCATGCTCTCCATGGATGTTGCGCGCCAGCGACAGCGCCATGCCCAGCGCCATCTCGGCGACCGGCAGCGCGAAGACGCCCCCAGGGGCCAGCACATGGATCCCGCGCCGGAAGCATTCCTCGTAATCGACATTGGGCAGGAAATTCGTCTCGACATTGAAGATCGCGCGCAGCCCCGGCGCGAGGTCGAGCCGGTCGCGCCCCATCGGCTGCTGGCTCATCAGGATCTCGCAATCCGGCAGATGGCGGGCATAGAAGGCATCCCGGTCGCTGCCGTCCCAGTCGGTCACCTGATGCGCCGCGCGGAATGCCGCCTCCGCCTCGGGCGAAAAGATGTCACGCACGCTCCGCGGCGCCGGATCGAGGATCACCCGCATCGCCCGTCCTCCCCCTCAGCCATCATGTTCCCCGTCCCGGCGCTAACCATCCGGCCATCATGGTGCCCGCGGCGGGACTCGAACCCGCACGGCCTGCGGCCAGGGGATTTTAAGTCCCCAGTGTCTGCCATTCCACCACGCGGGCCACCGCCGCAGACCTTACCCGCCCCCGTCCGCGCGCAAAAGCCCCGCCCTTCAGAGCTCCACATCCATCGGGATCGTCAGGAGCGACCGCTCCGCGAGCCAGGGATTCATCCGCACCGCCTCGCGCAGGACAAGCTGCGCCTCCTCGTGCCGGCCCAGATGCATGAGCACGAGCGCCTTGCCCGACAGCGCCGGCACATGCCGCGGATCAAGCGCAATCGCCCGGTCGAGATCGCCCAGCGCGCCCTCATGCGCGCCCATCAGGAAGCGGGCAAAGCCGCGCTGGTTCCAGCCCTCGGCATAATCCGGGCAATAGCCGATCAGTTCCCCCAGTACCGCCTCTGAGGCGGCAAGGTTGCGCACCCGGATCAGCCGTATGCCGGTGTCGAGCATCCCCTGCGCCCGCGCATCGGGCGCATCGGTCCACATCGCCCAGAGATCGGCCGTGATCACCCCCGCCGCACCCTCATCCCGAGCGTCACGCAGGGCGCGCAGAAGCTCCGCCTTGGCCGCCGCATGGTCTGGCACGGCCGGACAGGGTTCCCCCGCCAGGGCCGGCAGGGCGACAAGCGACAGGAGAAGCACGGTCTTCATGTCCGAAAGGATGGAGCCCTGCGCCCTCGCGTCAAGTCCGATTGCACCGGAACGGCCGTACGGAATGACATCTGCATTGCCGGTACGTTCCTGCCTAAGGGTGGCCGCAGGACTCCGAACCAAGGCCAATTGAACAGATATTCGTCAGGCAAGAGGCATTGTTGCAGTCCGACTTCGTCGCCGCTGAACATCACGCCGCCGCGCCGGTCCCGGCCAGCCTCGGTCGCGCTTCCGCGATGATGTCGGCGATCGCTGCCATGAGCGCGGCGAGGATCACGACCACAAGCGCCCTCAGATGGGCCAGGATCATGCGGATGTTGTGCCCGCAGCCGCAGAGGACGGCGTGGAGGGCGTCGCCGAGCGTGCCCTTGAGGGCGCGGCGGGCGAGGCGACCGTCGGTCTTCATGTGGCCGATCGCCGGCTCGATCGCGCTGCGGCGACGCAGATCGCGCCGGAGCGCGGGGGTCATGCCGCGGCGTTGCCCGGAGATGAAGACCTCGGTCGCCTCCACGCCATGACCCCGATAGCCGCGGTCGACAAAGGCTCTTTTCGGCGGTGTTCCTGTCAGGATCTCCACCTGCTCCAACGCCTCGCCCAGGGTGTGGCCGTCGTCGGGGTTGCCGGGCATCGCGCGCATGCCGACAACGAAGCCCTCCTTGTGCGTGGTGGCCACCGAGACCTTGGTGCCAAACTCGTAGCGGACCCGCGCCTTGCCCTTGGAGATGCAGTCCACCTCGGGCTCGTGCAGCGCGTAGAGCTTCCGCTTGTCCTTCGGCTTCTGCCGCAGGAGCCGAACGGCGAGGGCGATCTCGGCCTCGATCCGGTCCCGCAGCCGAAGGTCGGTGACAGCGCCCAGCTGGCGCTGGATGTCGCGCAGGACCCGCCCGGTATAGCCCTTGAGCCGCCGCAGGCCCTTCTGCATCCGCTTGAACTGTCGGGCATGGGCATAGCGCCCGACCTGTCCCGCCAGACGCGGCGCCAGCCGGGCATAGCTCTGCCGCAGCGACAGGCCCGCCTCCTGGGCGAGCTTCACCAGGCGCCGGCGCGCCTGCTCGTAGAGCCGTGTGTCGGTCGGATCCGCGATCGCCTTCTCCATGACCGTGGTGTCCACGATCACCGTCTCCGCGCTCCGCTCGGAGATCACCCCGGCCTCGCGCCCGGCCTCGATCGTCTTGGTCAGGAGCCACTCCGCACCTTCCTCGCCAATCCGATTCCGCCACCGCGTCAACGACGAGGGATCGACGGGAGGACGATGCTGGAAGAACGTCTCGCCACAGAGGTGCTGGTAGTACGGGTTCTCGACCCATCGGGCCACGACCGCCTCATCCGACAGCTGATAGGCGTGCTGCAGGGAGAGCAGCCCCGCCACCAGCCGCGGCGAGGTCGCCGGGCGTCCCGTATGCGACGGGAAGAACCCGGCCCATTCCTCCTCTAAGAACTCCCAGTCGATCAGCGCGGCCAGCTTCACCAGCTCGTGGCGCAGGTCGATCATGTCCGTCAGACGCGGTCTCAACAGGTCGTCCTGCTCAGGGGCGCGGGATTTGGGCTTCATGGATCGATCCGGAATTGCAGGGTTCTGGCCCAGACTCGGCTCTGTTGCACAAATCTCCTGAAGGCCAGAGTTCCCCTTCCCCCAGACGGACTTATCCCTTGGCCTCAGTGATTGGTGTGCCGAGTGCGGTGAAGCCGTTGAGCACGGCGACCCTGACCTGGAACTCCGCAACCTGACGGTCGAAGTCTCGGGCGGACAGGCGCTGACCCAGCAGCTTGACGCAGTGCATCTTGGTCTCTGCACGGCTTCGGCGGTGATAGCCGCTCCATCGTCGCCAGATGGTCCGCCCGACGCGCTTTGAGGTGCGCAGGATCTCGTTGCGTGCGACAGCCCCGGCGGTGTCGGGCTTCCAGGGCTTCGCGCTCTTGCGGGGCGGGATGATCGCAGCGGCACCTCGTGCCGCAATGGCGTCGTGGCACTTGCGGGTGTCGAAGGCGCCGTCGGCGGTGACGCTGGCGATCTCTTGCTCCGGCGGGATCTGGTCGAGCAGGTCGGGCAGCATCGGGGCGTCGCCGACATCGCTCGTGGTGAACTCGGCCGCCCGGATTTCCAGCGATTTCTCGTCGATCCCGATGTGGATCTTGCGCCAGACCCGGCGTTTGGTGCCCCCGTGCTTGCGGGCGTTCCATTCCCCTTCGCCCTCGACCTTAATCCCGGTGCGATCCACCAGCAGGTGCAGCGGACCGTCCGAGCCGCGATAAGGAATGTTGACCTTCAGGGTCTTCTGCCGTCTCGACAGCGTGCTGAAGTCGGGCACGGCCCAGTCCAGGCCGATCAGGCGCAGCAGGCTCTCGACGAACCCTGTGGTCTGGCGGAGCGCCATGCCGAACAGCACCTTCATCGTCAGGCAGGTCTGGATGGCGGCGTCGCTGTAGTCGGGTTGCCGCCCGCGCTTGCCGGTCGGCGCGGCGTCCCAGGTCATCGCGGGATCGAACCAGATCGTCAGCGAACCACGGCGCTTCAGCGCTTCGTTATAGGCGGGCCAGTTCCTGGTCTTGTAGGTCGGGGGTGTCGGTCTGCTCATGCACCCCAGCTATCACGCTGGATTCACGAGATGAATCCCCACAGGCGATTTGTGCAACAGAGCCGTCAGGACCCATAAATCCTGTTGAGCGAGGTCGCGCGGCGTGATTCATGCTTCCGACAGTGGGGAGGTGTGAGGAGCGAGCTTTACTGGCTGACCGATACGCAGATGGAACGGCTGCGGCCGTTCTTTCCGAAGTCCCGTGGCAAGCCGCGGGTCGATGACCGGCGGGTGCTGAGCGGGATAATCTTCATCCAGCGCAATGGGTTGATGTGGAAGCACGCGCCCGCAGCCTACGGTCCGCCGAAGACGCTCTACAATCGCTGGAAGCGATGGAGCCGGATGGGCGTGTTCGCCACGATCATGACCGAACTGGCAGCGCAGGCGCAGGAGACCGGGATCGTGATGATCGATGCGACCCATGCGAAGGCGCACCGGACCGCATCGAGCCTGGCGGTTCAGAAGGGGGGCGTGGACGCCTGATCGGGCGGACCAAGGGCGGTCTGAACTCGAAGCTCCACGTCGTGGCCGATGCGAAGGGCCGCCCGATCCGGATGTTCCTCTCGGCGGGCCAGACCTCGGACTACATTGGGGCGCGGGCGCTCCTGCCGTCCATCCCGCCGGCCGGGGCATTGCTCGCGGACCGGGGCTATGATGCCGACTGGTTCCGCAAAGCCCTGATCGAGATGGGGATTACTCCATGCATCCCCTCGCGCATCGGCCGGAAGGTCCCGATCCCACACGACGCAGACCTCTATCGACTGCGTCACCGGATCGAGAACATGTTCGCCCGCATCAAGGACTGGCGGCGGATCGCCACGCGCTACGATCGCTGCCCGATCTTGTTTCTTTCAGCCTGTGCCCTCGCCGCAACCGTCATCTATTGGTTGTGAGTCCTGACTCTAGAGTAATCCGTCGAAGCTCTGCTGACGCACCACGGCAGAGCTTGCGACAGCCCCACTCCAAACGAGCCCCGAAATCACGTCAGCGGCCCGACATACCCTTGCCTATGATTTGATTGCATTCAAGTTTATATATCGAAAAGGCTGTTTTTGACTTCGGAAACTTGACGGTGATTGACCGCATCTATGTCATCGCCCTTGTCCTTCTCTCCGTCCTATTTCCGCAGGTCCGGAGTGCTCTTGTCGTCCTGATCGTGCCCATTCTCTTTCTCGCATTCCTGACGTTGACTGTACTATTCATTTTCGAGGCTCTCGCAAACGTCCTTGCCCCAAAGCTTCAGCGAGACCTGATAACCTTCCGTTACAAGCCCAAACGGGCGATCCTTCGGCTCATCCGTCACCTCGGCATTGACAAGCCGCAGGAAAAGGCCGTCCTCGCCGAAAAAGCCAAATCCCTGGCAAAAGCCATACAAACTGTCAACCTCCGCCATCCGCATCCATTTCATGGCCCGATCCCGGAAAGCCGCCTGGTCACGGCGCTGAATGCCGACCTACCTGCCGACAACCAGGCCTTCATCAGGGCACTGCAAAAGGCGTGGATAAACCCGAAACCTGACCTCTCACCGGGCGGCTTGGTGCTGCATTTCCGTTCAGCATTGGGCAGGCCTCTGTTCGGCAGATGGCTCGAGATTGCGCGGAAAGAAATGTTGTACGGCGCCATCCACATGGTACAATCTCTCCGGCAAAATCCCGAAAAGCCTTGGATGAATCAGCACTGGCCCGCGATGGAATTGATTTCCGTCTACGAAGTTTTCGCCAATCGAAGCGGTTTGGCAAGGGGCTTGGTCTCCGTCGAATTTTGTCCCTCCTTGCTGCCCCTCTCTTACCAGCGCAAACTTGCCGCGCTGGCAGCTCAGCTCTACGGCACGCCGTCCCAAGCCCTCCTTTGGCGATTGCTGAACCCGTCATTCTACCGTGTCCTGAAAGAGATCGCGGAAACCCGCACCAAGTGGGAAGATTGGGAGAGTGAGCGGAAAAAGATCGAAGCGCCGCGGCTGAAAAAGTATTGCGAATGCGAGAGCTACCGTGCTTCTGGCAGCCTTACGCCGGACGAGGTCACCGCGCTTGTCGCTGAACAGGCGCAAGACTGCATCCTTCTCAACCGCCTCTGGCCCCCCGGCGCGGCCACGACCGGCAATTCTTGGCTCGGCGGCCTGCCCTGCCTGCCACCAGAGATGGATTGGCCGCGAGCCCTCCGTACCAACTTGCCTCTCCATTTCCTCGCCCAGGTCGACTGCGCCGAACTCCCAACACTGAGCGGTACCTCACCCCTGCCACGCGACGGCCTTCTGCTCTTCTTCTCCGATCTCGATGAAGATCGACAAAGTGGAAACGATGCAGTAATCCATGTGCCGAAGGCGCGCGAGAACGTCCCACCACGGGCGCTCCCTCACGACCTGCCAGAGATCAATCACTCGATTGCGGGACTTGCATCCTCTTTCAACGAACCCGGCCTGCGGCATTATCCAAAATGGCCAGTGGTGCCAACGGCGGTCAAGGCCTGGGGTGGCGAAACCGAGGCAGAGCCGAAGACCCTCAATAATGACTACTTGGATCAGTCCTATGCGGCGCAAGAGGCGAACATCGCCGCCGTCATGCCACCGCCGCCCAACTCAACGCGGATGGTTGACCTCTTCCGAAGGGAGCTGCAAAGGGACGCTGATGGAAGGTTTATTCGCGACGCAGACGGAAAAGTCTTTTATTCATCGTTTTTCGACCCCGAAGCCCTGTCCGCCGGATTTCCCTTCTGTGGAGCAGGAATTCACGCGTTCGTCCGTCGCCTCGAACTAAGCGCAGAAAAGCAGGCACGCTCCGCAGCCGAAGCCCGGAAGTGGCTCGAAAGTGATCCGTACGGCACCGGGAAAAAGCCAGCCAATGCACACGCCGAGGCCGAGGAGGAGGAGACCGCTGCCCGCGCCTTGGCCGACCTCGCTCGACAGGCACAAAAGGTGCTGGGGGACCAGCCCCGGTTGGACCCGGTCCCGATCGAGACCATCAAGCGCCTCCACGAATGGCTGACGAGCCTTGCCGGCACGACGGAAAGGACCCGTAAGGAGGCGGTTAGATTCGCCGTTTCATCTGCCTCGCTTGACCTCGCTCGGGCCGCCGTGACCGATCCCGGCTTGTTCCGTGCCCTGCCCGCAGTCGTGTTCGAGATGCATGAGGCCTGGCTTGTCCCCACACCGCGCCATGCGCAGCACCTCATGCTGGGACCGACGCAACGCAAGACCAAC
>JBEIDZ010000023.1:0-14614 GCA_040383215.1 Paracoccaceae bacterium
CTTCATCTTCAAGGGTGGAGAGATCGTGTCCAACCGCGCCGGCGCCGCCCCCAAGGCCGCGCTGCAGAACTGGATCACCCCGTCCATCTGACACACCGCCCCCGGCGGGGGGCCCTTGCGGCCCCTCTGCCCGCGCGCCATATCAGAGGCGCGCGGCAAGAGCGGAGACGTGACCATGGCCGATACCGATTTTCCCGGCTGGCACGGCACAACCATCATCGCGGTCCGCAAGGGCGGCCGTGTGGTGATCGCCGGCGATGGCCAGGTCTCTCTCGGCCAGACCGTGATCAAGGCGACCGCCCGCAAGGTCCGTCGCCTCACCCCGGGCGGGCATGACGTGATCGCCGGTTTTGCCGGCTCCACCGCCGACGCCTTCACCCTGCTCGAACGGCTCGAGAAAAAGCTCGAAGCCACCCCCGGACAGCTGGCCCGCGCCGCCGTGGAACTCGCCAAGGACTGGCGCACCGACAAGTATCTCCAGAAACTCGAAGCGATGCTGATCGTTTCCGACGGCACAGCCCTTCTCGTCATCACCGGCGCGGGCGACGTGCTTGAACCCGAACATGGCGTCGCCGCCATCGGCTCGGGCGGGAACTACGCGCTCGCCGCCGCCCGCGCGCTGATGGACGGCGATCTCGATGCCGAAACCATCGCGCGGCGCGCCATGGCCATCGCGGCCGAGATCTGCGTCTACACCAACGGCAACCTGACCATCGAAAGCATCACCCCATGATCGGCGACGATGACCTGCGCGCCGGCGTCGCCGCCGGCATCGTGACCGAGGCGCAGGCCACCCGCCTGCTCACCCTCTCGCAGACCCGCGCCGGTACCCGCGCCGCGCTGACCGGCGACGACGAACCCTTCGAGCTTTTCCGCGGCTTCTCCGAAATCTTCATCTCGGTCGGCCTCGTCATCCTGCTCTCGGGCCTCATGAGCCTCGTCTCGCTCTCGGGCCATGTGCTGGCGATCTCGCTGGCGGGCGCGGCGCTCGCAGTGCTTCTCGCGCTCTACTTCACACGCCGGCGGCGCATGACGCTGCCCTCGATCGTGCTGTCCATCGCCTTCGCCCAGGCCGTCTCGGTGGCCATCCTCTGGATTGTCATCGGCAATGCCGACACCATCCCGGGCACATCCACCGTGATCCTGATCGGCGGCGTCGTGGTCGCCGCGCTGGCCGTCTGGTACTGGGCCTTCCGCATCCCCTTCACCATGTTCCTGATCGGCCTGACCGTGCTCGCGGTGATCCTGCTCTCGATCTCGGGCGCCGCCCCGGTCGCGATCTTCAACGACTGGGCCAACCTCTTCGACCTCGGCGGCTCGCTCATCGCGCGCGGCACGCTCGGCTTCGGCATCCTCGCCTTCATCGCCGGCATGGCCTTCGACATGCGCGATCCCCACCGGCTCGGCCGCTTTGCCGCCTCAGGCTTCTGGCTGCACCTTCTGGCCGCGCCTGCGCTTGTCAACACCGTCGCGCTGACCTTCCTCAACATGGACAGCACGCGCGGCTATATCCTGCTCGGCCTCTCGCTCGCGCTCATCACGCTGCTCGCGCTCGTGATCGACCGCCGCAGCTTTCTGACCGCGGGGATCGCGTATCTCGGCATCCTTCTCGGCCTGATCCTCGTTCCCGATGGTGGCGACCCCATCCGCTGGGCCTGGCTCCTGATCCTGCTCGGCGGCTTCGTCACGCTCATCGGCGCCTTCTGGACACAGTGGCGCAGCGCCATCCTGCGCGCCCTGCCCGACTTCCCCGGCAAGTCGCGCCTGCCGCCCTACGGCGCCTGACGCTCCTTCTTCTGCGCCTCCATGAAGGCGCGCAGCACCGCATTGATCCGCGTCTGATACCCCCGCCCGCCCGCGCGAAAAAAGGCCAGCACATCCGGGTCCAGCCGGATCGAGATCGCCGCCTTCGCCTCCGGCACCACCAGCCGGGCCGAGGCCCAGTCGATCACCATCCCCGCCTCCTCCTCGTCCGGCTCCGGCTCGTCCGTCTCGCTCAGAAAGCGCTCCCAGTCAGTCTCGCTCTTCATCTTTCGCAGCTGATCAGTTGTGTACCGCACGATACGCTCGTCGCTCATCTGTCCTCGCCCCCCTTGCCGTGATGATGCGGATCGCACCCGCCCGCATGGTGAACACCACTGCGCCGAACTTCGGACCGATCTTGCCGATCGCGATCTGCCGCCGCTCTGCCGGGTGCCTGGCTTCCACAATGACGTGCGGTTCTTTGAACAGCAACCTCACGTCACGGAAATCCAGACCATGCTTCTGGATGGTCGTGATCCTCTTGCTTTCATCCCATTCGAATTCCACCTTACCTTATCCCCGACAGATTGTATATACACTTCGTATCGACACAGGCCCTTCCCTGAAACGCTCTTGGATTCCCCCCGCCCGCCCCATACATCCGCGCCATGCTTAAGGATTCCTGAATGACCGACCTGACCCCGCGCGAGATCGTCTCCGAACTCGACCGCTTCATCATCGGCCAGACCGAGGCCAAGCGCGCCGTCGCCGTGGCGCTGCGCAACCGCTGGCGGCGCCGCCAGCTCGGTCCCGATCTGCGCGACGAGGTCTATCCCAAGAACATCCTGATGATCGGCCCCACAGGCGTCGGCAAGACCGAGATCAGCCGCCGCCTGGCCCGACTGGCCCGTGCCCCTTTCATCAAGGTCGAGGCGACCAAGTTCACCGAGGTCGGCTATGTCGGCCGCGATGTGGAACAGATCGTCCGCGACCTCGTCGACATCGCCATCGCCCAGACCCGCGACCAGATGCGCGAGGATGTGCGCGCCACAGCCCGCGCCGCGGCCGAGGATCGCGTCATCGCCGCCATCGCCGGCACCGATGCGCGCGAGACAACGCGCGAGATGTTCCGCCGCAAGCTCAAGTCCGGCGAACTCGACCAGACCATGATCGAGATCGAGGTGAAGGACACCTCGCCCCCGATGGGTTTCGACATCCCCGGCCAGCCCGGCCCCGGCGGGATGATGAACATCGGAGAGCTCTTCGGAAAGGCCTTCGGCGGCCGCACCACGCGCAAGCGGCTCTCGGTCGCCGAAAGCTATGACGTGCTGCTGGCCGACGAGGCCGACAAGCTTCTCGACGACGAAACCGTCACCCGCGCCGCGCTCGACTCCGTCCAGCAGGACGGCATCGTCTTCCTCGACGAAATCGACAAGGTCTGCGCCCGGGCCGAAACCCGCGGCGCCGACATCAGCCGCGAAGGTGTCCAGCGCGACCTCCTCCCGCTGATCGAGGGCACGACCGTCAGCACCCGCCACGGACCGGTCCGCACCGACCACATCCTCTTCATCGCCTCCGGCGCCTTCCACATCGCCAAGCCCTCCGACCTCCTGCCCGAACTTCAGGGCCGGCTCCCGATCCGTGTCGAGCTCAAACCCCTGACCGAAGGCGACTTCATCCGCATCCTGACCGAGACCGAGAACGCGCTCACCCGCCAGTATGCCGCGCTGATGCAGACCGAACAGGTCGCCGTCACCTTCACCGGCGACGGCATCGCCGCCATCGCCCACATCGCCGCCGAAGTGAACCGCAGCGTCGAGAATATCGGCGCCCGCCGCCTCTACACCGTGATGGAGCGCGTCTTCGAAGAGCTCTCCTTCACCGCCCCCGACCGCGGCGGCGAAGCCGTCACCGTCGATGCCGCCTTCGTCGAGGCCCATCTCGGCGCGCTGTCGCGCTCGACCGACCTCAGCCGCTACGTCCTCTGACGCCGCAGATAGACGTAGTAGGCCCCCGTCCCGCCATGGCGCAGATGCGCGGGCGCGATCTGCAGGACCATCGGTCCCAGCGGTGCCATCGCCAGCCATTGCGGCACCTGATGGCGCAACACCCCCTCGCGCGCCGGCATCGGCGCAAGCTCGTCGCGCAGTTTGCCCTTGCCGGTGATGACCAGCACCAGCCGCCGCCCCGCCGCATGCGACGCCAGGATGAACTCCCGCAGTGCAGGATGCGCCTCGGCCAGCGTCAGCCCATGCAGATCGATCCGCGCCTCGGGCGTGAGCTTTCCCTTCGCCATCCGGCCGAAGGCACGCGCATCCATCCGCAGGGGCATCCTCGCCATATCCTCGGCCAACCCGGGAAGCAGATCGTCCGACCGCCGGTGATCCGCCCTCTCGCCGATGACAAACCGCGGCAGCGGCGCGGGCAGGGCAGGCACCCCGCCCGTGGACGACGGAGCGGCTGGTAACGGCGCATCGGCCGGCGCCGCCGCCTTGCGCACCGGCTTCAGGGGCAGATCGTTGCGCGTCACATGATCCCAAAGCGCCCGCTCCTCGGGCGACAGATGCCGGGGCCGGCGCATCACGCCTCGTCCCGCGGCAACAGCACAACCATCCGCCCGGGGTGCAGGAATGCCCCCGCGCGCCGTCCCGCCTCGGCCCCGGTCCCGAAAAACACGTCCGCCCGCTGCGCCCCCCGGATCGCCCCGCCCCGGTCCTGCGCCACCATCAGCCGCCTCAGCCCCCCCGCGTCGAGCCAGACCGGCGCACCGAGCGGCACCACCCCGGGATCGACCGCGACCGACCGCAGCGCGGTGACGGGATGCCCCATGCAGCCAAGCGGCCCCGCCCCGGGCGGCAGACCCTCCAGTACACGGAAAAAGACATAGGAGGGGTTGAGGTCCATCACCTCCCGCCCCGCTTCGGGGTTGGCGCGAATCCAGTCCTTGATCCCCTCTGCCGTGACAGTCCCGGTCGTGAACACCCCCCGCGCCACCAGTTCCTTGCCGACCGACCGATAGGGCCGCCCGTTGCTGCCCGCGTAATTCAGCCGCAGCACCTCGCCCTCGGGCAGAACGATCCGCCCCGACCCCTGCACCTGCATGAAAAAGGCTTCGGCCGCATCCGCCAGCCAGACGATCTCGAGCCCCCGCCCCTCCAGCGCCCCGGCCACGATCTCGGCCCGGTCATGCGCCCGCGGATCGCCGGGCAGGGCATGCACCGGCCAGCGGAACACCTCGTCCGCGACCCGCGACCCGGGCAATTCGGGCTCGAAATACCCCGTGAACAAGGGCGCCGCCCCGTCTTCGATCATCACCAACCGGAACGCCGTCTCGAAAAATCGCTGCGCCCCGGCCGGCTGTATCCCCACCACCCGCTCCGCGATGCGCCCCCATGCCGGCCCCGGCAGATGCCCCACGGTCTCCCGGAAAACGCAGAAAGCCTCGGACAGATCATCCGAGGCCCAGCCTTCAAGATCGCCGAACTCCACTTCCGTGACCGTCATCGCGCAACCCGCGCGACCGCGCGCGTCACTCTCCCGTCGCGACAAGAATCCAGTTCGGATCAGCGCTGCCCATCGTCCGCGCAAAGGTCCATGTATCGCGCTGCCGCTTGATCTCGTTCTTGCTGCCCTCGACGATATCGCCCGCCCGGTCGCGTACGACCGATGTCATCTCGGCCACAAAGCGAACGGTAAGCTCGGCTTCCCGGCTGGTCTGGTCGAACTCGGCTTCCCTCAGCGACAGATCGCTGACCCCGATAAAATTCGCCTCCACCGTCAGCCCCTTGCTTGCACGGTCCTCCACGACCGCGGCAAAGGCGTCATGAACCTCGGCCGAAATGAAGGGCTTGACGGCCGCCACATCGCCCCGCTCGAAAGCCATCAGGATCATTTCATAGGCCGCGCGGGCCCCGGTCAGGAATTCGCTCACGCTGAACGCCGGATCGACCGCCTTCATTGACCCCAGCGCCTTCGCAGCATCGCTGCCCTCGGGCACATTGTCGGTGATATCCCGGTCCACGCCCCCCTCGATCACTTCAAGCTCCGGCCTGCCACGCCGGCGCGTCTCGACCGGGGCGGGAAGGGTCGGCTTCTCGAAACCGTCGCGCGTCCCCAGGACGGACCTGAGCCGCAGGATGAGAAAGATCGCAATCCCGGCAAGAACCAGAAGCTGGATGATCGGCGAATTCATTCTGTCCTCGTCCTGGGGAAGTCATGGCATCCGAACAACACCGATCCTATGTAGGTGCAAGGTGGGCCCAAGTCCACCTGTCCCCGTCCGGGACATTGCCCGCCGCCCAATTCCGGTCACGTCCATGCGCACGCTTCTCATCGCCCTTCTCCTCCCGCTCGCCGAAATCGCGCTCTTCATCCTCGTCGGCAGCAGGATCGGCGTCCTTGCTACTGTGGCGATCGTGGTGCTGGCCGCCGTCGCGGGCGTGACGCTCCTTCGCAGCGCCGGCACCGATGCCGCCGCCCGCATCCGCGCGAGCATGGCGCAAGACCAGGACCCTTCCGCCGACATCGTGCGCATGGCGATGCGCTTCATTGCGGGGATGCTTCTCGTCGTTCCCGGCTTCCTCACCGACATCGCTGCCCTGATCCTCCTTGTGCCCCTGGTTCAGGACGCAGCATTTTCAGCCCTCCGGCGCCGGGCACGCGTCCCGGGCATCGTGTTCGACCTGCGGAACCCTGCGGCACAACCGCGCGCCCCCGCCGACCGTGTGATCGACGGCGAATACCGCGAGGTGACACGCCCCGCTCCAGGCCGTTCGGGATGGACAGGCGACTGACCAGGTCCCGGCCACAAGGCCGGGTGCGCAACCATTGAGCCGCCGTCCCCGGCCTGATAGTGAACCGCCGTACCCTGCGCGCTGCATGCCGCCCGCGCATCCCGGCTCATCTAGCGGAGAATGCCGATGTCCGATTCAACCACCAATCCCCCGACCACGCCGCCGAACGGCGCAGCCCCCACCCCGCCCAAGGTGACCCAGCGCATCCTGGCGCAATATATCCGCGACATGTCGTTCGAAAACATGCTCGCCCGCAAAGGTCTGACCGGCGACCTCCAGCCCGAAATCGCCGTCCAGGTGAACCTGGACGGGCGAAAGCGCGGCGGCGACAAGAACTACGAAGTGATCACCAAACTCTCGATCACCAACAAGTCCAAGAATTCGGGCGACGTCCTCTTCCTGCTGGAAATCGAATATGCCGGTCTCTTCTTCATCGACGGTCTTCCCGATGAACAGCTTCACCCCTACTTGCTGATCGAATGCCCGCGCATCACCTTCCCCTTCCTGCGCCGCATCGTGAGCGACATCACCCGCGACGGCGGCTTCCCGCCGCTCAATCTCGAAATGATCGACTTCGTCACGCTCTACCGCAACGAACTCGCGCGCCGCGCGCAGGCCAAGCTCACTGAAACCGCACCCCCCGCGCCCCGGCTCGACAGCTAACGTCTGAGCCAGAGCGCCCCGTCGCCAAGCGTCCTGACGAAGGCATCGTGCGCCGCCTCTTCCTCGGCGGTGATCCGCGGCGGCAGGGGCACGGGCCGCGGACGGGGCCGCCATCCGGCCCCGCTGTCACCCCCGCCATCCCCGGCGGCGGCAGTGGCCGACACCGCCAGCGCAAAGTCCGGCTGCCGCCCGCCGATCAGCTCGAGATAGACCTCGGCCAGCAATTCGCTGTCCAGCAAGGCGCCATGCAACTGCCGTCCCGAGTTGTCGATCCCGAACCGCCGGCACAACGCATCCAGTGATGCCTGCGCTCCGGGGAACCGGCGCCTGGCAATCAACACCGTATCGACCGCCCTCTCGGCCGGTATCGGCGGCATCGCCAGCCAGCTCAGCTCGGCGTTGATGAACTTCAGGTCGAACGAGGCATTGTGGATCACCAGCCGCGCCTCGCCAACAAAGGCGATGAATTCGGCCGCCACTTCTGCAAAGACCGGCTTGTCCCGCAGGAAATCGTCCGACAACCCGTGTATCCGGAAGGCATCCTCGGGCACGGCGCGCTGCGGATTGACGTATTTGTGAAAGGTCCGGCCGGTGGGAAGATGATTGAGCAGCTCCACCGCCCCGATCTCGACGATCCGGTGCCCCTCGGCGGGTTCCAGCCCTGTCGTCTCGGTATCCAGTACGATTTCCCTCAGTCCCGCCATCATCCCCCTCCGGCCACACGCCAGGCAGCAGCGACAACGCCTTGAGCCCGTATCGCAGCCAGACCGGCCGCAATGTCCGTCACAAGCCCGTCATCCCGGCCCAGATCGCCAAAGACCGGCTCCAGGCTCATCATCTGCCGCACGCAGGCTTCGGCGTCCAGACCCGGCCTGGGCAGATCCTTCCAGCCCTGCAGCACCGGATCGTCAATCACGACCTCGCGGCCCCGTTCGTCCCGCCTGATTTCACAGGACCTGATCCAGCCGGCAATCGCAAAGACCAGCACAGGCGCGGCCCGCCCCGCCCCACGCAGGTCGCGAAGCGGCGACAGCAGCCTTTGCGGCAGCTTCTGGCTCGCATCCCTCGCGATCTGCGCGAGGGGATGCTGCAAGGCCGGATTGGCAAACCGCACCTGCAGACGCCGGGCATAGCGTTCCGCACCGATCCCGGCCGGCAAGGTCAGCGCAACCTCTGCCCAGAGCCGCTGGAGCAACGCCCCGAAGGCGGGCTCCGTCACGGCTTCCGCCACCGTACCGAAGCCTGCAACGCGCCCCATCGCAGCGAGTGTCGTATGCGCCCCGTTCAGCATCCGCAGCTTCATCTTTTCCCAGGACGCGACATCGCCAACCATCAGCGCGCCCGCGGCCCCCCAGTCGGGACGGCCCGTGGGAAACCGGTCTTCGATCACCCATTCCGAAAACCGCTCCGCCACCACTGGCCAGGCATCCCGAAGCCCGGTTGCCGCTTCAACCCGATCGAGGTCGGTCTCTCGCGTGGCAGGGACGATCCGGTCAACGACGGTCGCGGGACAGGCCACCTCTTCCGCCACAAACCGCCCCAGATCAGGGTCGATCCGCTCTGCATGATCGACCAGAACCCTGTGCAGAAGTTCCCCGTTTCCGGCCAGATTGTCGCAGCTGACAACCGTGAACGGCGCGATTCCCGCCCTATGCCGCCGCATCAGCGCCGCCACGATCACGCCGGGAACCGTCGCCGGCCGGTCCGGGGCGGCCAGATCGGCCACCACCTCCGGCAGATCCGCCCGCAGGCAGCGCCGGGCAAGATCGGCGCAATATCCCCGCTCCGTCACGGTCAGCGTCACGATCCTCACCCGCGGGTCAGCCATCACGTCCAAAAGCCGTTCGGGTGCCTGGGGCGCCGTGATGATCTCCGCCAGCGCGCCGATGACGCGCAACCGCTCCTCAACCCCGTCCCGCTCGACCAGCGTGTAAAGCCCGTCCTGCGGTGCCAGCGCATCGCGGACATCTGGCCTGCGCATCGATACCCCGACAATCCCCCAGCCGCTGTCACCCGCCGCCAGACATTCATCGGTATAGACCGCCTGATGCGCCCTGTGGAAAGCGCCAAGCCCCAGGTGAACAATCCCGGGCGACATCGCCCGCCGGTCATGGCGCGGCCTGCCCACATCCGTAGGCAGGCGCAACAATGTCGCTTCACTCAGACGCAGCATGATGACGCCCGTTTCGCTCTTGCTCCCCGGCAGCGCCGAACCTACTCCATCCGGCATCCGCATGCATCCCGCATCGCCCCCGACGGAGAAGGACGTGAACCAGCCCCGCATCGCCTGCATCGGCGAATGCATGATCGAACTTTCGGGTCTCGACCTTGCGACCGGAACCGCCCGAATCGGCTTTGCCGGCGACACTGCCAATATGGCGATCTATCTGGCCCGCCTCGGCAGCGACGTCGCCTATCTCACGAATATCGGCACCGACAGCCTCTCGGATGCCATGCTTTCCGCACTCACCGGCGAAGGGATCGACGGCACGCTGGTCGGCCGCCACCCCGACCGGCTCCCCGGTCTCTACGCCGTCGAGACGGATTCCCGCGGCGAACGTTCCTTCCGCTACTGGCGCAGCGAATCGGCCGCTCGCACCCTGTTCTCCGGCTATGGACCCGGTCTTTCCACGCTTGGTCTTTTCGGCGTCATCGTGGTGTCGGGAATCACGCTTGCAATCCTGCCCGCCCCCGTCCGCCAGCGGCTCATCACCGCCCTCGGCGCGCTCAGGGAAGGCGGGACCCTCACCGTCTTCGACCCCAACTATCGTCCCCCTCTGTGGCAGGACGAAGCCGAAGCCCGCAGCTGTTTCGATGCAATGTGGGACGTGACAGCTCTCGGTCTGCCCTCGCGCGAAGATGAGGCCCGGCTCTACCCCGGTGCTACGGTGCGCAGCATCGCCGAGAGGCTCATTGCGCGCGGCGTCGGCGAAATCGTGGTCAAGGACGGGTCCGCAAGCCTCCTCCTGGCCGGTCCTGCCGGTTCAACCTGCCTTCCGGTGACTCCGGCCGAACGGGTCATCGACACGTCCGGCGCCGGCGACAGCTTCAATGCCGCGTATCTGGCCGCCCGCCTTGGCGGCGCGACCCTCGAACACTCCGCCCGGGCGGGGCAGACCCTGGCCGCAACCGTCCTTGCCCATCATGGAGCCGTGATTCCCCGCTGTGCCATGCCCGCCGTGTGACGCCCTTCGCGCAGCCGGGCTGCCACATCCGCCAGTACAGCCTCGACCCCGGCCGCTGCCGACGCGGGGCTCGTCGTGTCGATCACATGATCCGCCAGCGACCGCTTGCGGCTGTCCGGCATCTGCCGGCCAAGGATGATCGCAAGTTCACGCTCGGTCATGCCGGGCCGGGCAAGGACCCGTGCCCTCTGCACTTCTTCGGGGGCAGAAACGACAACCGTCGCATCCACGATCTTCTGCGCTCCCGTCTCGAACAGAAGCGGCATGTCCAGTACCGCGATATCACCCGTCACATCGGCCAGGAACCGTTCCCGGTCAACGGCGACAAGCGGATGGACAACCCGTTCGATCTCTGCAAGCGCGCCGGGGTCATCCTTGATGATCCGCCGCAACGCCGCACGTGATACCGCACCTCCGGCCACAGCCTCCGGAAACATCGCGGCAAGCTTCTCGACCGCGGCACCGCCCGGGGCATAAAGCCGGTGCACCGCGGCATCCGCATCCCAGACCGGAATCCCCTGCGCGGCAAACATCGCCGCGGTCGTTGTCTTTCCCATCCCGACCGACCCGGTGAGACCGATCACAAAGGGCATCTGCCTATCCCATCACCGCGGCACGCAAGGCGGCATCCACATCGGGCCGTTTCCCGAACCACCGCTCGAAAGCCGGGACCGCCTGATGCAGAAGCATGCCAAGTCCGTCCACCGTCGTACAACCCGCGGCTTCCGCTTCGATCAGCAGCCGTGTCCGCAGCGGGGTATAGACCAGATCGGTGACCACCTGCCCGGGGTGCAGCCCATCAAGCGGTATCCGCAATTCAGCCTGGCCTGTCATTCCGAGCGACGTTGTATTGATGACAAGCGCAGCATCCTCGATCATGTTGCCTGCTTGTACCCAGTCGATCACCCGCAACCGCGCGCCGAAATCCTGCCGCAGCACATCCGCCTTCGTCCGCGTGCGGTTGGCGATGAAGATTTCCGGCACCCCTGCGTCAAGCAGCGCCTCGATCACCGCCCGCGCCGCACCGCCCGCGCCAAGCAGGGCCGCCGGCCCCGCCCCCGGCTGCCAGCCCGGAGCCCCCTCCCTCAGATTGGCCAGGAACCCGTAACCGTCGGTGTTGTCGGCGATGATTCTCCCGTCGCTGCGAAAGGTGATCGTATTGGCTGCCCCGATCAGGATCGCGCGGTCCGAGATCTGATCGGCGTATTCCATCACGGCAACCTTGTGCGGAATCGTGATGTTCACCCCGACGAATCCCATCCGCGGCAAGGCTCGCAGCACCTGCTGCAGATCGGGCTCCACGACATGCAGCGGCACGTAATCTCCCGCGATGCCATGGCGTGCCAGCCAGTGCCGGTGAAGGCGCGGTGACCGGGAATGCCCGACCGGATGTCCGATCACCCCGGCCAGCGGTATCGTCACCTCACTCATGATGATATCGCACCTCGCAAGGTCAGCCATGACAGAAGCGGCAGCAGGGGAAGCCCCAGGACCGTGAAGTAATCCCCCTCGATGGCAGAGAAAAGCCTGATGCCCTCATCCTCGATCCTGTAACCCCCCGCCGACCCGAGCGCGACATCCGGATGCCGCCTCAGATAGTCATCGGCCCAGGCCTCCGAAAACGCCCTCATCCTCATCTGCGCCTCGGCAACATGCCGCCAGACCGGACGCCCCGCCTCGCAGACGACGACGGCTGAAACAAGCTGATGGGCCGAATCCCGCATCCCGAGAAGCTGTGACCGGGCCAGCTCAAGGTCGGCGGGCTTTCCCATCAATCGTCCCTCGTGGACGACGACCTGATCGCTTCCGATGACCATTGCTGCAGGATGGCGCAGCGACACCCGCATCGCCTTCATCTCGGCGAGCCTGTCGGCAATGTCCCGAGGTGGAGCACCCTCCGCCTGGAGCGCCTCTGTCACCGCGACTTCGTCGATCCGGGCGGGAACGATGTCGAACGCGACACCCGCCGCCCGCAGAAGCGCCGCACGCGTGGGAGAGGAGGATGCAAGAACCAGGGCGGCCGCCATGTGGAAAACCCTCGTGATGACCCTGCGCACAACAGACCTGAAACTTTTGCCCGATCCTGTCAGGAAAGCCGAGGGCAGGCCCCGCCCAGATGACAACCCCCATCACAGCCCGGACCAGGCCAGCTTGTCCAGAGAGAATGACACGACGGCCCGCCCTGTGGACGACTCGCGTCCGGCACGTCCTGTCAAGATGAACAAAACATGATTCCGATCATCCTTTCTGGTAATAATACGATATATATCAATCACATGAATGATGGTTTCCCCAACCCGCACCAGACTTCGGAAAGCATCGCGATGTGGAAAAGTCTGAGGACAAGGATCGATCCTGCACTTATCCCCAGCACAACGACTCCAACGACTTTTTCCTTCTTCCTGTTTGAGATAGAAAGACTGCGAAGACCTGAGCGGAACCATGCTTGACCTGCTGATCCTCTATCATTCCTGGATCAAGGCGGCACATGTCGTCTCGATCATCGCCTGGATGGCCGGGATGTTCTACCTTCCCCGGCTTTTCGTCTACCACGCCGAAAAGGGTCTTCCCGGCTCTGACATCGACCAGCTCTTCCGCGTGATGGAACGAAGACTGCTGCGCCTGATCATGAATCCGGCGATGATCTCGAGCTGGATTTTCGGCGTCCTGCTGATCCTGGCTGGCGCATTCGATCTGGCATCCCTCTGGTCCTGGATCAAACTTGCCGCAGTGATCGCGATGACCGCCATGCATGCCTGGCTCGCCGCCCGGCGAAAGGATTTTGCCGAAGGCCGCAATCGCTTCAACGGCAGGACCTACCGGATCGCGAACGAAATCCCGACGGTGCTGATGCTGGTGATTGTCATCATGGTCATCGTTCGTCCGCTCTGATGCCGCTCGCGACAGGGTCGCCTCAACCCGGCCCTGCGCAAGCCGACTGTTGACTTCTCTCCCCATCCTGCTTAACGGCCAAGTGCCGCCCCGTCCGGGAACCGGTTCTCCCTGCCATCCTTCATGCAAGCCGCCGCCGTGCCGGCTTATCCTGGATACGTGATGACCCAAGATCGCCTCAACCTGTCCGAACTCAAGGCGAAAAGCCCCAAGGACCTCCTCGCAATGGCCGAGGAGCTTGAGATCGAGAACGCATCGACGATGCGCAAGGGCGACATGATGTTCTCGATCCTCAAGGAACGCGCCGATGAGGAATGGACGATCGGCGGCGATGGTGTGCTTGAAGTTCTGCAGGACGGCTTCGGTTTCCTCCGCTCACCCGAGGCCAACTATCTCCCCGGCCCCGACGATATCTATGTCAGCCCCGAGATGATCCGCGCCTACTCGCTGCGGACAGGCGACACTGTCGAAGGTGTCATCCAGGAGCCCAACGACAATGAACGCTATTTTGCACTCGTGAGTGTGGAGCGGATCAATTTCGAAGACCCCGACAAGGCCCGGCACAAGATCGCCTTTGAAAACCTCACGCCGCTTTATCCCGACGAACGGCTGAAAATGGAAATCGAGGATGACCCCACGATCAAGGACCGCTCTGCCCGTGTGATCGACCTCGTAGCTCCCATCGGCAAGGGCCAGCGTTCACTCATCGTCGCGCCACCACGAACCGGCAAGACGGTCCTGTTGCAGAACATCGCGAACTCGATCGCCCATAACCATCCCGAATGTTACCTGATCGTGCTTCTCATCGATGAACGGCCCGAAGAAGTCACGGACATGCAGCGCTCTGTCAAGGGCGAGGTGATCTCCTCGACCTTTGACGAACCGGCGTCGCGGCATGTGGCCGTGTCCGAAATGGTGATCGAAAAAGCCAAACGGCTGGTCGAACACAAGCGCGATGTGGTCATCCTTCTTGATTCGATCACGCGGCTCGGCCGTGCCTTCAACACGGTCGTGCCATCCTCGGGCAAGGTCCTGACTGGCGGTGTCGATGCGAATGCCCTCCAGCGCCCGAAACGCTTCTTCGGTGCCGCCCGCAACATCGAGGAAGGCGGATCGCTGACGATCATCGCGACAGCCCTCATCGACACCGGCAGCCGGATGGACGAAGTGATCTTCGAGGAATTCAAGGGAACCGGGAACAGCGAAATCGTGCTCGACCGCAAGGTAGCTGACAAGCGCGTCGTCCCCGCGATGGACATCCTCAAGTCCGGCACCCGCAAGGAAGAGCTTCTGGTTGACAAGTCCGACTTGCAGAAAACCTATGTCCTGCGCCGGATC
>JBEIDZ010000024.1:0-14563 GCA_040383215.1 Paracoccaceae bacterium
CGTCTGGACGTCGATCCAGCGCCACGAGGGGGCCGATTTCACGTTCGTTCCCCATTCCCTGGCTGTGGGCGGGCTCATGGTCATGCCGGGTGGCCCGGTCCAGTCCATCGCGGATCTGGACGGTGCCTCCATCGCTGTCGCCGGCGGGCCGGTCGACAAATCCTATGTCGCGTTGCAAGCCTATTACGCTGCCAAGACAGGTGGTGTGTTGTCCGAGGTCATCGACGCGGAGTTCGGTGCGCCGCCGCTTGTCAACGAACTGCTGCTTGCGGGCGGGGTCGATGCTGCACTCAACTTCTGGCACTTCAACGCGCGGGCCACGGTCGACGGCGCGGTCGAGTTGATCTCTGTCGCCGACATGCTCAAGGAACTGGGGGTTGCGCGCACTCCGCCGCTTCTTGGCTGGGTCTTTTCGGAGCGATGGGCCAATTCCCACCATGACGAGATCACGCGGTTCCTCGACGCTTCCTTTGAGACCAAGCAGCGGCTGCTGGAGGATGACGCGTTGTGGGACAGAATCCGTCCGTCGATGGGCGAGGATCTGTCTGATGCGACCTTCATCGCGCTCCGTGACAACTACCGACGTGGCATTGTCACCTCATATGGTCAGGCCGATATCGATGCTGCTGCCCAGAGCTTTGCGCTCATGGCCCAGTACGGCGGCGTGGAACTGGTCGGGGACGACACCGAAATCGCCGAGGGAACCTTCTGGGATGGGTTCAGGGTCGACGGGTGAACCGTACCCGAAATAGTGCCGCAGGCGCTGCGCCATCCGGCTGGACACCGTTCAGGCTAGCGGAAGGGGCGCCTGCGGCGCGGACCCTGCCGACCCGGCCCGACCTGGGGCCACGCTGGCTTGAACTCGCGTCTCTGCCGCTTCTTCTGGTGCTTTGGCAGGTCTCGGCCGCAATCGCTCAGTCGCGTTTCCTGCCTGGCCCGGCGCTTGTTGCGTCAGAGATCTGGACCCTCGCACGGGAGGGCACGCTTGTCGGCGACTTCGCCGCCACGCTGGCGCGTGCGCTGGCCGGGTTTGTCCTGGCCATGGGCATCGGGACTGCGCTTGGGATCGCGCTTGGCCGGACGGTGTGGGCCGACAGGCTGTTTGCGCCCTGGGTTGTCGTCGGGCTCAACATCCCGGCCATCGTGGTAGGCATGATCTGCTACATCTCGCTCGGGCTGACGGACTTTGCGCTGATCCTGGCCGTTGTCATCAACAAGGTGCCCCTTGTCACAACGATGATGCGCGAAGGCGTGCGCGCGCTGTCGGCGGATCATGACGAACTTGCCGCAACATTCCGGATGCCCCGGGCGCGATACCTGCGCCTGATCCTCGTGCCGCAGCTGATGCCCTATCTTCTTGCCGCAGCGCGAGCGGGTCTGTCGCTGGTCTGGAAGATGGTCCTTGTCTTCGAGGTTCTGGGCAGCGACGGGGGCGTCGGTTTCCGAGTCGGACTGTATTTCCAGCTCTTCGACATGCAAGGCATCCTCGCCTATACCTGCTGCTTTGTCGCGGTCATCCTGGCGCTGGAATATGGTGTGTTGCGCCCGATCGAGGGGAGGGTGCTGCGATGGCGCAAGGACCGGACCTGATCCTGCGGATTGACCGTCTTGACCCCGGGGGGGGCGGACGACCACTGTTCCAGGGCCTTCGTCTGCAGGTTCCGCCGGGTCAGGTCGTTGCACTCATCGGCCCGTCCGGCGTGGGCAAGACCACGCTTTTGCGCGTCCTGTCGGGTGCAGAGCGCCGCTGGCAGGGCGAGGTGAAGGTGGGAGGGCTGCCCGCCGCCGAGGCCCCGGTGCCAGGCTATGTCTTTCAGGATGCCCGCCTGCTTCCCTGGCTGTCTGCCGAGGACAACCTTCGCGCCGTCGCCCCCGGCCTGTCTTCGGATCGCATCGCAGAGCTTTTGCGCGAAGTCGGCCTGTCGGGGCAAGAGACGGCGTGGCCGCACGCGCTTTCCGGTGGCATGCAGCGCCGGCTTGCCCTTGCCCGGGCCCTGTCGGTCCATCCGAGGCTCCTGCTTCTGGACGAGCCCTTCGTCTCGCTCGACCGTGCCATGGTCCGCGACTTGCAGACCTTGTTCCTGAAGGTCTTTTCCGATTTTGAGCCGACCGTCGTCATGGTGTCCCACGACCCGGAAGATGCTGCGCGGATGGCCGACCGCGCCATCGTCCTGAACGGACGGCCCGCCCGCATTGTCGCTGACGTCACCCTTCCGGGCCGGCGCGGTCTGCGCAGCGCCCAGGACATTGCCCGTCTTGCTGCCGATCTGGCGGAGGCCGGCGCCCCTGCCGATGCCGCCACATGACTGCGCCCTTCCTCTCTCTGACCGATGTGTCGAAGTCCTACGGGACCAAGGAGGCGCTCCGCGGCGTCACGCTGCAGGTCGATGCCGGCGAGATCGTGGGCCTTCTGGGTCCCAACGGCGCCGGCAAGTCGACCTTGTTCCAGATCTGTGCCGGCCTCTTTTCGGCCGACAGCGGTACTGTCGCTCTCTTTGGGCAGGATTACCGGGACGCTCCTTCGGCCATTCTCAGTCGCATCGGCGTCGTCTTCCAGTCACGCTCGCTCGACACAGACATTTCGGTCAGGGCCAACCTGCGCTTTCTTGGCGGCCTGTTTGGCCTTTGGGGGTCAGAGCTGCGCCGCCGCATTGCGAGCGTGGCCGAGACGCTCGAGATCACCGACCTGCTTTCTCTCCCCGTCCGCGAGCTTTCCGGCGGCAACCAGCGCCGGGTCGAGATTGCCCGCGCGCTTCTTTCGCAGCCAGACCTCCTGTTGCTTGACGAACCGTCGACCGGTCTCGATCCGGCCTCTCGTCACCGCCTTGTCGCAACGGTCCGCGACCTTGCGATGGCCGAGGGCAAGGCCATCCTGTGGTCGACCCACATCGCCGAGGAAGTGGAGGATGCGGCGCGCATCGTGCTTCTGGACAACGGCCGCGTGGTCAAGGATGCGCCGCCCGCGGAGTTGAGGCTGCAGACAGGCGCAAAGACCCTGACCGACGCCTATATCACGCTGACTGGCGGCAAGCCTGATCACGCGCAACAGCCCGAGTGAACCCAATTGCGACTGGCGGGTGCAAGACAACTCGGCCGGCTTTTTTCAGGACGTTTGCTGTCGTGAAACGGGCCGTGGGCGATCTGCATCACCGGCGCCGTACTTTCAACCCGACGTGTAATCTCATTTGCGTTTCACAGGCATCTCTTCGCCAGGGTGCCAGCTCCCGTGCGTCAGCATCCCGGAAGACGGCCATTTGTTTTTCCTATAAACCAGATTGGCGCTGGCCCAATTGGCCGGACCATCTGCACAAGGACCGCCTCCATGATCGCCGCCGCACTGCGGCAACCTGCAGTCCGGAACCTCAGATGCGTGCACAAAATCCCGATGATTGCGCAAAAGCCATTGGAAGAAAAAGAAATTCAGTCCGATTGCCGCGAGGCTGTCGTTGTCGGCGCGGGCGAGGGGAATGCCAGCCACACCTCTGCGACGATCACATCCTTGACGCTTGCAGGACGTGCATCGGCCCCTGCTGTTGCCCTTTGTCGTCTTCCCAAAGCTTGACCCCTCGAAAAAGGCGCTGGTAGGCTTTCAGGGCGAAGTCAAGAACAATCAGGGCAAGAAAAGCGCCATCGATCCGCAGGATCGGTGGCGACTCATGAGACTGGTGCGCAAAGGGTGGAGCAAAGGATAAATGACACAGACTGAACCGGTAATTGATCTTGGTGGGGGTACAGGAACCTGGATCTTCCGCGTCCTGCTCGTGGCGGCGACTGCGGTCATGGTTTATTCGTGGTTCCAGCCGTGGTGGAGCGCGGATGTCGCCGTCATCCAGGGGACTGATGATCTTGTGCTGCACCCCTGGGGTATCGAGGCCGTGGGCGAGGTCAGGATGGGTGCTGATCCGGCGCTCTACCAGATGCCCTTCTTCTTTGCCCCGATGGTGTGGATTTATTTCGGAGTGGCGATGCTGGCCATCGTCTTCAGCCTTTTTTCCAACGTCAAAATCTCTCTGGGACGGATCAGGCTGCCACTTGCGGCGGTCCTGATTGTCCTTGTCGGCCTGTCCTATCTGGTTGCGGTCGGACTTGCCTACTGGATCGGTGACATGCGCGCGGACGGGATGGACATGAAGTTCATCGGCCGTTCGCAGTACACGGACCCGACATCGCACCGCAAGGTCCAGATGAGATCGGACCTGCGTGACGGGTATTGGTACGCGCTTTATGCGGGGATAGCCTTGGTCATTCTGGGGTTGACCCGCTTCCTGTTCGTCCGGACATGGAGAAAGTAGCGGCCCGCCCGGTCCGGCATGTGACGGTTCGCCTTCCGTTGCAGTCTGCTGGGTCCTGAATGCAAAAACCAACGGCCCGATGATCCTGCGCCGCCCCGGCCTAGACCGGGGCGAAGCTTTTCGTTTTTTTGCTACGGGCATTTCAAAGACGATTGCGGCGACGGGAGGACTGGCGTCGTCCCACGCTTGGCCTGTGACGATCACGCGGGTTTCGGGCGACCAATATTGCTAATTGGAATATCCATCAGACAATGGTGCCAACATCCCAGCACATCCGTTGTCTGTCACGGAAAGTGCGGGGAGGCACGCCATGAACGTAAAGCATTTGATGGTCGGGTTGGCTGCTGCGGCAGCTGCTGGCTCGGCAGGTATGGCTCACGCCGAGGTTACGCCGGAGCGCCTGTTGGCGGCCGGGTCCGAGGCTGAGGCCGGCAACTGGCTCATGGTCGGCAAGGCCTATGATCTCAACAGGTTTTCTACGCTGGACCAGATCAATACCAGCAACGTCGCGGGCCTGCGCCTTGCAATGGCGGCACCCATCGGCGGCAGCGAGCCGGCCGGTTTCGGCATCGGCGCCATGCAGGCGACGCCGCTGGTCGACAACGGCTTTCTCTATGTGTCGGACCCCTGGGGAACGCCCTACAAGTTTGACCTGTCGAGTGGCGATGCCGCACGTCCGGTCTGGGTCTGCGACACCGGTATCGACAAGGACCCCAGCCAGGGTATCCTTCTGGCAAACCGCGGTCTGGGGCTCTCGGGCACCAACGTCATCACGGTGTTGCCCGACGGTCGTGTCGTCGCTTGCGACGCCGACACCGGTGATGTGGTCTGGGATGTGCAGGCTGCGACCGACGTGGGTGAGGGCTTCACGAACTCGCCCCTGGTGGTGGGCGACAAGATCATCATCGGCCAATCCTACGGTGACTGGGCCACCCGCGGCTGGATCGCCGCTCTGGACGCGAATTCGGGTGAAGAACTCTGGCGCTTCTATACGATCCCTGAACCTGGTGAGCCGGGGTCCGAGACCTGGCTCTGCGACCAGACCGGCAATCCCGACTGCTGGAAGACCGGCGGTGGCGCGGCTTGGGTTGCCGGGTCCTATGACCCGGAATCCAACCTGACCTTCTGGGGCACCGGCAACCCGGTCCCGATGTATGACCCCGAATACCGTCCGGGCGACAACCTCTATACGAACTCGACCGTCGCCCTGAACGTCGAGACCGGTGAACTGGAATGGTACTTCCAGTATACGCCCGGCGACTACATGGACTATGACGAGGTCGGCCCCGCGCTTCTGGTCGAGACCGTGATCGACGGTGAAGAGCGCAAGGTGATGGCGCGCTTTGGCCGGAACGGCATCTTCTACACGCTTGACCGTGCCACGGGTGCCTATATCAACTCGGTCGCCTATGTTGGCAACCTGAACTGGACCGAAGGCATCGACCCCAAGACCGGCAAACCGCTCGAGTATGATCCGGAGTCGGCCCTTCAGACCTATGCGATGGGTGCGATCAGCCGCGCCGGCGATGTCGCCACGACCTGCCCGAACATCCAGGGCGGCACCAACTTCTTCCCGACGGCCTACAACCCCGAACTCGGCCTTGCCTATGCGGGAGGAATCGAAGGGTGTTCCGACCTGTCGGTGCGGGAGGTTGATCCTGCGGACGTGACGCCTGGCAACATCTTCATCGGTGGTGCCGGGGTGAACAGTGGCGAACAGACCGGCTCGATCAACGCGGTCGATGTCGCCACCAGCACTATCGCCGCAACCCTTCCCACGACCTATGCGATGTATGGCGGTGTCATGGCCTCGGCCGATCTGCTCTGGGCCGGGCATATGGACGGGAGGTTCGCTGCCTACAACGCATCGACGCTGGAAGAGCTGTGGTCGATGAACATGGGGACCTCGTTCCAGGCTGCGCCCATAACCTTCCTCGTGGGTGACAAGCAGTACGTGGCCATCGTGGGCGGTGGTCTTGGTGTCGGTGGCGGGTTGGCCCCGGAACTGAGCAACATGCAGGCGGCCAACATGCTCTGGGTCTTCGCGCTCGATTGATCGCCAAAGTCATGATGCCGGGCGGCCTTGGCCGCCCGGCATTTTCGCTGCCACCACTGACCCAGACAGAGTAACAAGATGTCCCTGAGCTATGTCGTGGCCGTCCCGCTGGCCGCACTCACGCTTGCGCTTGTGATGCTGGCAGCCCCCGTCAGCCGGGCCCAGGAGGCGGGTGCAGCCGCAGGCGATCCTGATCGCGGCCGGGTCGTCTATCGCTCGGTCGGCTACTGCGTAAGCTGCCATGGCTGGGCCGGTGACGGAAAGGCCGGGACCAATCTGCAGGAGCCGGTCGGACCCAACTTGCGCGAAACCGCACTGGATAGCGCTGCGCTGGTCGAGGTCATCGGATGCGGACGTCCCGGCACTCCGATGCCCTATCATGACAGGGCTGCCTATCGTGACGGCCGCTGTTTCGGGATGGCTCTTGACGATTTCGCTCCTGGGTCGGAGCCCGTGCGCGGCAAGACATTCAGCGACCGGGACGTCGCGAATATCGTCGCCTATCTCGAGGCCTATGTGATCGGGCGGGGTGAACCGACTTTCGTGGAATGCACGGAGTTCTATGACAATCCGTCTGCCGCCGCCTGCGCCACGATGGACTAGCCGCGCGATGTGCAACAGGTCCCTTCCTGCCTTGTTCGGGCTTTCGCTTCTTGGCCAGGTGGTGTCGGCCCCTGCCGCGTTTGCCGAGGCCTTGATCGAACCTGTCTTTTCCATCTGGGATGTCACTCTGGGACAACCGGTCTCTCAGCTCCCCGATGCAAAGGTTGCAGAGATTGCGTGCGGCACCGCAGGTGGCCCGCCGGGGCAGATGCTGATGTCGTTCCGGGACTTCCAGTCCTGCCCGCCCGAACCGTCCGGCCTCTACGAGGTGCAATTCATTTACGACGATGAACAGGACTACGTCGCCCGGGCACTCGAGCTGGAATACCAGTTTCTGCGCGGCGGGACCTCGGTCTATGCCCATGCCGTCATCGTCTCGGTGCTGATCGACGCCCACGGCATCGTGCAGGGCCGCCGGATCGTGACGGACGACCGCGCCGACGATCTGGCCCGCAGGACCGCCTACACGCTGATCAACAACTTCCGGGCGCAGTTCAGCGCCTGGACGCTGGATTGTGCCGATATCCCGATGCAGGAAGGCGAACTGCCCGTGGGCAACGAGTTCATCCACGAACGCTGCACCGGCCAGTCACCCGATGGCAGCACCAATGTCGCCATCGAAGCCAGCTACCTGCGCAAGAAAGGCCAGATCGCCATCAATCAGGAAACCCAGCAGGTGAATATCGGCTATTTCGAAAGCCAGACACGTTACGAGGAAATCCTGGCCCCCTACAGCCCCGCACCTGCACCATGACGTCAGTCCTGCAGCCGACCGTCAGCCATGAAGTTCCCGCTCATCGAAGCCATGTCGAAGTTCACCTCGCGCGTGGCCGCTGTGGTAAACCTGTTCCCGTTCAACGTGGCGTCTGTCACCACGGCATTGCGCAGGTTGGCACCGTAGAAGTCAGTGTAGGTGATCGTCGCACCTGCGAAACTGGCCCGGTTGGCTTCGGCCTTTACAAAGCCGGCATAGCTGATCGTGGCTCCGTCGAACAGGCTGCGTCCGAGTTTGGCCCCGTTCATGTTGGTTTCCTGCATGGACGCCGTGCTGAAATCGGCATTGTTCGCAACCGAATCCCGCAGCAGGGCGCGGTCCAGCACCGAACCGGCCAGCATCGCGGACGTCAGACGCGCGGTCTGCATCCGGGCCTCTGTCAGATTGGCGGCACTGAGGTCAGCCCCCGACATCTGAGCGCCATAGAACATCGCCCGCGTGAAGTTTCCTCCGGCCATCTTCGCCTCTGTCAGTTCTGCCAGATTGAAGTTGGTGCCGATGGCTGTCACGCCCTCGAGGATCGTCCCGCGAAGATCGGCGCGATGAAACGACGCGTCGGTCAGATTGGAGCCGGTCAGGTCAACCCCGGACAGATCGGCCTTCTTGAAGTCCACCCCCTGAAGATCGCATCCCCGGCACGCGTCAAGCGTTCCGGCAATCAGGTCGGCCGCCTGATCTGCCCATACCGGACTTGCCACGATTGCCAAGACTGCCGCCAGCGCGTTCCGCATTCGTGGTCACTCCTGCTGTCGAAAAGGTCCATTCATGCCCCCTGATACAGACCGTATCCCACACTTGCGCAAATTCCGGACATTGGTCTTTTCAATGGCCGGGTTCTGTGCCGCCGTCGCGGGGCCGGCCGGTGCCCAGACCAACCCGACCGAAATCCGCGGCATCGCCGAAGTGATCGACGCCGACATCATCAGGATCGGAGAGCAGCGCGTCATCCTCTGGGGCATCGACGCGCCAGAGCGGCGACAGACCTGCCAGCTCAATGGCGAGCGGTGGGGCTGCTATGATGTCGCCTTCCGCCAATTGCAGCTTCTGGCCGGCCGCGGCGAGGTTGTGTGCTATTACCACGGAGACCCGGATCCCTTCGGTCGCCGCTTCGGTGTTTGCGAAAGCGGGGGCGCGGACCTGAACGCCGAGATGGTGAAGGCGGGTCTCGCGCTGGCCTATGAGGAGGAAGACGACGCCTATGTCCCGCAGATGGCCGAGGCGATCGCGGCGGGTGTCGGGCTGTGGCAGATCGGCGCCCAGTTCGAGGAACCCTGGATATTTCGCCGGCGCGAGACCCCGGGCGGTTTCAGATAGGACTGAAGATGACGCAAATTGCCGATACAATCCTGACGCCGGGCCGCGACGGGGCCTATGATGCCGTGTTCAAATGGGCGCTGTTCATCGCGCTCATCGTGATCGGGTCAATCGTGTCCTATGACTACGGTCTGCTGACCTATCTTTTTGTCGCCGACAGGTCGCGGATCACGGTCCTGATTGCCGTGCTGTTCGTGGGTTTTTCGGGCCACTGCCTGTGGATCCTGATCGAGCTGTCGCGCGAATACCGCCGTGCGATGACCTGGAAGGCGGAACTCGCCCAGAGCCGGAAAGTGCCCGACGTTCCGCGTGGCGGAGGGCTTGTCGACAGCTTCGTGGCCGACGTGATCCGGTCCCGCGAACATCCTTCCGAGGTGGAAGGCAATGCCCATCTGCTGATGATGAGCCTTGGAGCCAGTTTCCGCCGCCGCACCAGGGTCGGCACTTACGGGGCCGACCTGCTTTACAAGCTTGGCATGCTCGGGACCATGGTCGGCTTTGTGATGATGCTGAACTCGATGGGGGATCTTGCCAACTTCGACGTCGAAACGCTTCGCGGAGCCTTGCAGAAGATGATCGCGGGCATGGCCGTTTCGCTTCTGACGACAATTGCGGGGCTGATCGGCGGCATCCTTCTGAGGATCGAATACAATATCGCCGACGCTTTGGTGACCGACATCAGCCAGACCACGATCAGCTTTACCGAAGTGTCGTTGTTGCCTCTGCTCGCCCGTGGCGAACGCGATGTTTGAGGAGGAGCAGGAGCCCGAGTTCGAGATCTTCTCGGCTCTGCTGTTCAATTCCCTGAAGGCCATCACCTTCATGTTCTTCATCTCGTTTGCCATGATCAACAAGCCGGCTGACGAGGGAAAGATCGACCCCAAGGCCGAGATGATCATCACCGTCACCTGGCCCGACAACAACCCCGACGATGTGGACACCTATGTGATGGACCCTGCCGGCAACATCGTCTGGTACAACCTGCGCGAGGCCGGGCTGATGCATCTGGAACGCGACGACCGCGGCATGTTCAAGGATGTGATACTTCTGAACAACGAGGAGGTTTCGAACCCGCTCAACCAGGAAACCATCGCGTTCCGCGGCCTGCAGGACGGCGAATATGTCGTCAACATCGTGCATTACATTGCCAACGGCTCATCCCCGCTGCCGGTCGAGGTCAAGGTGGAGAAACTGAACCCGACGGTGGAGGTGATCTTCTACCAGACGCTGGAACTGCGGGGCACCGGTGACGAAGTGACGGCCGTCCGCTTCACGCTGGATGGGGCCGAGGTGACCAACGTCACGAACACGCCACGCAGTCTTGTCGAACTGACGCGGGCCGGCGGCAAGGCGCCCGGGAGCGGAAACGGTGCAGGCGAAATCCCTGGCCAGATCGACGCCGCGACCGGACAGGTGATCGAAGAATGACCTTCACGATCCTGTCGCTGACGGTGGCCTATGCGCTGGTGGCAACGCTCCTGGCCTACCTGCTTTTGCTGTCACGCCTGCACTGGCTGTTCAAGGCTCTGGCAACGGTGTCGACCGTCGCTCTCATTCCCCTGACGTTCCACGGCGTCGGCGAATTGCGCGGACTGCCATCGGACGGGCCGATCCCGTCGAATTTTCTCCTCCTCTGGGCCCAGGTCGTTGAACCGAACCTGCTGCAGGGGGAAAACGGGCGTGTCTTTCTCTGGCTGCAGACGCTCGATGACGAGAACTATCCGGTCGGCCAGCCGCGGGCCTTTCAGCTTCCCTACTCCGATGACCTGAAGCTCAAACTCAGCGAAGCGATGGGCAGTATCGCCGAGGGCGAGGAAGTCCAGGGCAGCGTCGATGCCGAGGAAGCACTTCCCGAAGAGACGTCCGAGGCCCTCGCGCTCGAGATCGAGGCGGGTGCGTCCGACATGCGGCCCGATGGGTCATCGGCGGTGGGGGAACGGGTCTTCCAGTTCGAGCCGTCGATGCTGACGTTCGGCGCGGCCGAAGCCCCGGTCACGCCCGGCAAGCCGCCATGAGGGTGACAGGCGCGCGGGGTGTCACGACCGTCCGGCTGGATGCGCGGCAGCCTGAAGCCGGCGCACTTTCCTGACGCTCATGATCGGCAACACGAGCGTGGCGAGGCCAAAGACAAGCACGGCCCCCAGGACGCCACCGATCACCCATCGTGCCCAGCGCAGCGCCTCGACATCGGCACCGAACCAGCCGCGGCTTCCGCTGAGGAGTACCCTTCCCCGCTGTCCTTCGGCAGCGCCCAGCCTGACCGACCGACCGAGGTCAAGGGCGTTGGCGCTTTCGTTGAGCCACAGCACGACATGGTAGCTTTGCCCCGCCGCCATGTCACCCAGGACCAGGGCCGTCATGCCGGTCGACGTGGTGGTGATTTCGGCCAGGGCGCCGTCGACCGAGGCGAGGAGCGCGCCGGGCACGGTCAGTGCAACATTGCTGGCCGGACCAGAGCTGTAGACTTTGCCGCTGACCGTCTGCCGGAATGATCCCAGGTCCAGAAGGGCGTTGAGTTCGGGGATGTCGTCCATCATGGATTCAACCGCGACGACGTTCATCAGTCGGGGCAGCACGATCTCCCTGACCTTTTCCAGTGAACCGTCCGGCATCATCAGGCGGATCGCCACATCATCTTCGAGGCGTTGCTGCAGTTCCCCGGACATGAAGTCGGCGACGTGGGCCGGGTCTACACCCATGTTTGGCGGTAGCGGAAAATCCTGCACGACCAGTTCCGCCTGAAGCCGCGGCGCCAGGAGCCCGCGTGCATTGCCAGACATGATCAACAGCCCGAGACCCGCCGACAGGATCAGGCCCAGCGCGACAAGGATTTGCCAGAAACGCATGTCGTCTCTCCGGTGTTCAGGGGCAGACTATCGGGACTGGCCATTGGAAATGCCGATAGCAGAGATTGTCCAAGCTTCATGGCCGGGTGACCTTGGCCGGTTGTCGTGGTCCGGTCCCGAGCCGCCGACCGTCGGTTCATTCTATGTGGAGGGCATCGACAGCCGTGTTGTGAACGTCGGCACGAGCGGCGGTGCATCCAGCTCTGCCATGTGCTGGGAGAACTCTGTCTGGCAGAAATCCACGATCCCCCCGGAAAATCCTGGCATAGGCTCCATGGGTCAAGAGGTGTTTGCGCATCACCAGAACGACCCGGCGCGACATGCCATCGATCGTGTAAAGACGCATCTGGTTGCGCGTCGCATCCGGGAGATATGATGCCGTCGAAATCGGCAGATGTGCTGTTGCCAGCCCCTCGGCCACAAAGGACGCTGCGACCTTAAAGCTCGGGGCTCCGAATGTTGCCGTGGCCGCCGGCAGGCAGGCCCGGTACCAGTCGTCGGAAGGTCCCCGTGTCGGCACAGCGCTGTCGATCTCGACATAGCGCATCAACTCGGGGCGGACCTTCGTCGCCTCTGCATCCGGCGACAGGGCATATTGAAGTTCATCCTCGGACACGCTGGCCGGGACCGCGAGGGCAATGTTGTCCGTAAAAAGGTCGCCGACAGCGAAGTTGCCGGCCTCGGGCCCCAGCACCTCGGCTGCCAGAATGGCGACATTCACCTTGTGCATCCGGAGCTGTTCGAACAGCGCGTTGGAATTGAGATCGTAAATGACCTCGAACTTGGCGAAGTTGTTCTGGCGCATGGCGATCTTTGCTGCCGCCATCACGACGGCGCCGCGCAGCGCCGGGGTGATGCCAAGCCGCAGCACCACCGAGCCGTGGCGGAAGCGCTGCTCGTGCTCTCTCAGGCTGACTTGCATCTGCCTGATCATCTCTTCGGCATGCCTGAACCAGAACTCTCCCGCCGGGGTCAACGTGACCGTGCCCGTCCGGTTGCGTTCGATCAGCTGTGCGCCAAGCTGCTCCTCCAACTTGGCCAGTTGCTGGCTGATCGAGGGTTGGCTCAGCCCGACCCGCTGGCTGGCGCGGGTGATCGTCCCCGCGATGACGACGCCGTGGAAGATTTCGAGTTGGCGGAACTTGATGTCCACTCCGTTTGGACCGAAGGCATGGGCACTGGTCTGCAGCTTGCTCATCCGGCTTCCACTGATCGTTCGTTCAATTCGGTGACCATTTCAGTGCGACAACGCGGCCCTCCGGCGTGATGGGAACCACGATGACTCCTGCTCCGCTGTCATAGTCGAGATCGGCGGCACCCGCGGCGATCGTCGCGATGACCTCTGGCGCGCCTCCCGGCATCTGGTGAAGCACTGTGCCGGCTCCGTTATCGGTGAGGATGACGCCACCTTTTCCATCGGAAACGATACCGTCGAGGATACCGGGCGGCTCTGTGGCGCCATAGGGCTCGACCACTCCGCTGGCAAGATCGAGCGACACGACCCAGCCGGGCACAATGTTTTCGAAACCGCCCGACACATCACCGAGGTTGGCGACCAGCAGTTTGCCTTCCGGTCCCGGCATCAGTCCGTTGGCACCGCCAAGAGCTTCGCCTTGTGCCACCAGTTCCAGCTGTTCGCCCGCCAGCTTGAACACGGCGTTGCCGAAGGTGTCCGAGACATAGACCGTCCCGTCGGTCCCGATGGTCACGTCGTTCAGGAAGACGACGCCCGCACCTGTATAGGTCGCGGTGACCTGTCCCGATGCCATGTCGATGGCTTTCACGCTGTCGATGTCAGAGACGAAGAGAGTCCCGTCCGACACCGCCATACCCTTGGGCGAGTCAAGCCCGGTGGCGAAGGCCATGTTCTGGACGGTGCCCGCGGCATCAATCGTTGCGATAGAGCCATCACCGTCCTTTGCCATCGGGTCCACGCCCATGCTGGATACGTAGAACAGTCCCGTTCCAGCATCCCAGAGCACCGATTCCGGCATAGCCAGGCCATCGACCTGCCAAAGCACCTCTGCCTCCTGCGCAAGGGTCGGCGTTGCCGCCGATGCGCAGACAAGCAACGCGCCGCCAAGGCGGCGAATGTTCGCTGATCTTTCCATGTCAACCCTCCCGGTTGTTCGTTCAGTCTGTCATGCGATCAACACTCACTCCAATAACAATATCAAATACAGGCAATAGTCATATCTTATGGGACTGCGCACAAGTCAAATCGTGGTTCAGCAGACGGGGGTGCCCGTTGCCTGGACCCGAGAAGGCGCAGTCGCGGCGATGACGCCTGTCCCCGATTACAAGGGCGAGGCAGGTTCTGCGAGGAAGGGTGGGGTCGGCAGAAGTTCAGGCAGGACGTGAACACGACCGACGTCCTGCAAGGCTGCGATCAGTGTCGCCATCGGCTCGATCGAGCGGTGCTGGGACAGAAGCAGCGCCACGACCCGCCGCGGCGGAACGTCGATCAGGTATCGGCGCACGCCGTCGATCTGTCCTGCCGCACCGATCGTCGGCAGGGCCGGAGCCACGCAGACTCCGGTCCCGGCCCTCACGAGGGCCAGCGCGGTTTCGAAGCTGCGGCAATGTGCGACTGGCCGATGGCCCGGCAAGAGCCGGTCGTACCAATCGGACACGCGCCGCGCTTGCGAGCTTCCGAAAGCGAAGTGGATCGAATGGA